>JALZUL010000265.1 GCA_023301665.1 Ascidiaceihabitans sp. | reverse complement strand
GGGATCAAGCTTGATCCCGTAAAGGTCGCCCACATAAAAAATACGGTCAAAATAGACATAAACGAAGCGGCACGATTTGAACGCACAGCACTTTCATCACCAAAAGTAACCGTCTTCAAAGACGTATAATCTTTGCTCTCACGACCCTCGGAAATCAAACGAATGACAAAGAAGGATCCCACAAAAATTGAGACATAAAGAATAAGAGGGATCATGCGCTTTCCTCCGTCCGGCCCATGATTTCTTCTTCCATGTCCCAGATCATTTCTAGGATTTCTTCACGCTTCACAGCAAAATCCGGATGTTTCTTAACTTCGCGAAGATCGGCATCAACGCCCATCTCTGCAAATGGCAGATGATATTCTTTGTGAATACGGCCCGGGCGCGGTGCCATCACGATCAGGCGTTCCCCCAAAAGCAACGCCTCCTCAACCGAGTGAGTGATCAAGATGATCGTCTTGCCGGTTTCTTTCCACAGCTTCAGAACCAACCCTTGCATCTTTTCGCGCGTCAAAGCGTCCAAAGCACCAAGCGGTTCATCCATCAAAATCACGTCAGGATCGTTGGCAAGGCAACGGGCCAAAGCCACACGCTGCTGCATCCCACCAGACAATTCATAAACCGCCTTTTCCTTGAAATCTTGCAGGCCCACGACATTCAACAAGTGATCGACAATCTGCGCTTTTTCAGCCGCAGGTGTGCCCTTCATAGAGGGGCCAAAGCCAACATTATCCCGCACCGACATCCATTCAAACAAAGCGCCTTGTTGAAACACCATCCCACGATCCGCATCCGGTCCGCTGATTTGTTTGTCGTTTAATTTCATTACGCCATCTGTTGGGGCCAAAAAGCCTGCAACGATGTTCAGCAATGTTGTTTTACCGCAGCCCGACGGGCCAAGTACGCTCATCAACTCACCTGCTTTGAGGTCGAGAGAGACGTCTTTCAACGCTTGAACAGATCCGCCATTTGGCAAATCGAACCGCATCGAGAGTTTGTCGATTGATAGTCCTGACATGTTCCCACCTAACGTAAGAGTTGCAGCTGTGCGACTCTATGTGGCGATGTTACCCCGCCCCAAATTAAAGAAAATAGGCCCGCGCAAAACCTCTGCACGGGCCTAATCTTAAACCAAAGCTTACAGGCCTTTTGCCGCCTCAAGCGGTGCAGTGTTTACTGTGCCGCCGTAGCTGTCCAAAGCCGCGTCAATGTTGCCAGAGTCTAGGAAGACTTGCGCAACACCGCCCATGAATTCTTGAGCGCCGCCACCAAGCCAGCTTGCACCCAACTGATCGTCAACTGTTGGGAAGATAAAGCCAGCAAGCGTTTCCGCTGTCGCTGTTTCATCCATGCCCGCGTCTTTCGCGATCACTGGCAGCATTTTCGCGTGGTTTGCTTCATCAGCCCACATCGCGTTTGCGTCTGCTGTCACTTTCAGGAACTGAGCCAGCAATTCGCCTTCTTCGGCTACAAAAGAAGCAGGTGCTGTTGTCGCATCAAATACCAAGATGCCCAGCTCTTCTTTTTCCGCGCCAGTCAGCAAAACGTT
Source organism: Ascidiaceihabitans sp. (assembly GCA_023301665.1). Lineage (GTDB taxonomy): Bacteria > Pseudomonadota > Alphaproteobacteria > Rhodobacterales > Rhodobacteraceae > Ascidiaceihabitans. Next base: position 5,842 of record JALZUL010000265.1, on the reverse strand, counting down.
GCCGGATTCTTTCATGCGACGCAACGCGCCACCCCAACCACATGACATATCAACAGCACCTTGAGACAAGGCTGCAGCACCTTCCGCTGGCGCCATGTCAACAACGTCCATGCCTGCAACATCAACACCGAAATGCGCCATTTGCTTCAAGAAACCGTAGTGCGCAGCTGTCCCCAAAGGAACGGCAACCTTTTTGCCAGCAAGCTCAGCAGCTGAATCTTTGTCGATTTCCAAACCAGAGGACACAACACAGTTGTCATTGTCTGAGTAAGACACAGCAACGTCAACGATTTGCAAATCTTGACCGCCTGAAACCGCGCCTACGAACGGGGGAACACCTTGGGATACTGAAATCTGAACATCGCCAGACGCCATCGCTGCAGACATCGCAACACCTGAGTCAAAGCTAACCCAGTTGATTTTTGTGCCGCCCATCGCTTCTTCATACAGGCCAGTTTCTTTGGCAAACTGGAATGGCATTGGCCACTCAAGGAAGTAGGCGACAGTGATCTCGCCGCCGTGGCCGGCGGCTGTCACAGACTGTGCACCAGAAATCATCGCGATGCCGGCTACGGCACCCATCAATTTAGTTTTAAAAGTCATGATCGTCTCCCGTTTGTTGCCACATGGCGTGGCACTCATTTTATGCAGATGTTTTTCACCTTGCGCAGCTCAGATCAGGATAACAAGCCAGATCGCGCCACATCGTGATCCGAAACCATATTTGGCTAGGGATCAACGGTTTTTACAATTTTTCACGAAGTTCGAATATTCGAATTACCCCCCCGCGATGCTTAAAAGACGCCCTGCCTTGTTGAAATATAACGATAATTTCAACTAACCCTCACCCATCAACCCAAAGCCGCCTCCATTTTGGACATATATGCTTTCCTCAACTGGACCTATCGATTGCACAAGAATCGATATCAGGTGGCCCAAAGGCGTTAAAAACGCCGCTCTATTTCATGAAATTCTAACTTTAGCAGGAACACGCGCCATGGACGGTACATTTAACGAAAATGATCTCTCACGCGTCATCGAAGCAGATCGCGCAAATGTTTGGCACCACTTGGTACAACACCAACAGTTTTTCACCGGTGCCGACCCAAAGATCATCGTCGAAGGCAAAGGAATGCGCGTTTGGGATCAAAAAGGAATCGAACACCTAGACGCTGTCGCCGGTGGCGTCTGGACCGTAAACGTAGGCTACGGGCGTGAAACAATGGGCGACGCTGTGCGCGACGCTATTGTTAAAATGAACTTCTTTGGCGGCACAGCAGGCACCATTCCCGGTGCCTTGTTTGCAGAGAAACTGATCTCCAAGATGCCAGGCATGAGCCGCGTCTATTACGCAAACTCAGGCTCCGAAGCCAATGAAAAAGGCTTCAAACTGGTGCGCCAAATCGCCCACAAAAAATACGGCGGCAAAAAGCACAAGATCCTTTACCGCGACCGCGATTATCACGGCTCTACAATCGGCTCGATGTCCGCAGGTGGTCAAGATGAGCGCAACGCACAATACGGCCCCTTCACCCCGGGGTTTGTACGCGTCCCGCATTGCCTCGAATACCGCAAACACGAACAAGACGGCGCGCCAGCAGAAAACTATGGCGAATGGGCGGCCAACCAAATCGAAGAGGTCATCTTGCGCGAGGGCCCCGACACGGTTGGTGCCTTGTGCCTAGAACCGGTCACTGCAGGTGGCGGCGTCATCGAGGCCCCCGATGGCTACTGGCCACGCGTCGCTGAAATCTGCAAGAAATACGACATCCTGTTGCACATCGATGAAGTCGTCTGCGGCGTGGGCCGCACAGGCGAATGGTTCGGCTATCAGCACTACGGCATCAAACCAGATATCGTTGCCATGGCCAAAGGTGTCGCCTCTGGTTACGCCGCGATTTCGTGCCTTGTGACCACCGAAGAGGTCTTTGACATGTTCAAAGATGACAGCTCTGATCCGCTCAACTATTTCCGCGACATCTCCACCTTTGGCGGCTGCACCGGAGGGCCCGCGGCCGCGATGGAAAACATGCGCATCATCGAAGACGAGAACCTGTTGCAAAATACCGTCGACATGGGGGCTTACATGCTCGATCAGCTTCACGCCCTTAAAGACAAACACAAAGTGATCGGCGATGTCCGTGGTAAGGGCCTGTTCCTTGGTGCGGAACTTGTTGCAGACCGCGACACACGCGAACCAATCGAAGAAAAGCGTGTTCAAGCTGTTGTCGGCGATTGTATGAAAAACGGGGTTATCATTGGGGCAACCAACCGCTCCCTGCCGGGTCGCAATAATACGCTGTGTTATTCACCGGCCTTGATCGTAACCAAAGACGACATCGATCAGATCATCTCGGCGACCGACAATGCACTAAGTCGCGTTTTCGGATAATCCCATCTCTAGCTTTTGGATCAGGCGGCCTAAAACTCCGCCTGATTTGCCTCTTCGTAAACCTGAAATGCACATGTTTTTGACCCTGCATTAACGGTTTCACCACGCCTCCTCTGCCTGATTAAGCGAAATGTACATTTCCTAGGGGCAAATTGTACAAAACAGCGAAATTCACACCATTTGGCGCCCATGCTGGCGCATTGGATTGTACAAATCACCCACCCTATGTGTACAAAATCGTGCTGTTTCAGCGAAAAAACCGCCCTCAAAACGGCAAGACCACCGGATTAATCAACCGAACGGTCCGATCCGCCTCCGCAAAACACCAATATAAAAGGGACAGATCTTCTCGCTCAGCAAATGCAAAGATCGCTTTACGCTAGACATCTAAAGATGTTTTCGATTTACTCTAAGTCCAGTTTCACCAGCAATTATAACCAGATTGACATGCTCGAATGTCCCTACCTGTAGAAACATTTTTCCTGCACCCTGACCATCAGGGCACGCTGCAAAGCCAGATCCAGCAGATGATCGCGCAGGGTATTTTATCGGGGCGATTCCGGCCCGGTGAAAAGCTGCCGTCAACGCGCAAACTTGCCACCCACCTCAACGTCAGCCGCATCACTGTCACCATCGCCTATACTGAGCTGCTATCGAACGATTATCTCACGTCGCGTGGCCGCTCAGGCTACTACGTTTCGCGGAATGCGCCAACGCCCCCAGCCTTTAAAAAAACCGAACCCACAAAGGATGCGGTTGATTGGTCACGCGCAATTGGCCAACGGTTTTCGGGCGGGCAAACGCCGCGCAAGCCTCAAGATTGGGGCAAATATCGGTACCCGTTTACATATGGTCAGGCGGACCCAACCCTGTTTGATCACGCCAACTGGCGGCTCTGTGCACTGCAGGCGTTGGGGCAACGGGATTTCACCCCGCTCACCACTGATTATTACGATCAAGATGACCCCCAATTGATCGAATTTATTGCCCGCCACAGTCTGCCCCGTCGTGGCATCACAGCCCGCCCCGAACAGATCCTGATTACCCTTGGCGCGCAAAACGCATTGTGGCTCACCACACAGGTGCTTTTGACCCAGCGCCGAACGGCTGCATTTGAGGATCCATGCTATCATGCTTTGCGTGATATTTTGACCCAATCGCGTTGTAATATGGCCCCTGTGCGTGTCGACCAAGATGGATTGCCACCCGATGCCATCCCGCCGGATACAAACGTTATTTTTGTTACGCCAAGCCATCAATGCCCGACAAATGGCACCATGCCCATGAACCGGCGCCATGCTTTGTTAGAGCGCGCGCGGCAGATGGATGCCCTCATTGTCGAGGACGATTACGAGTTCGAGATGTCCTTTCTCAAACCGCCCTCCCCTGCGCTCAAATCGTTGGATGCTGATGGTCGGGTTATCTACGTCGGCAGCTTTTCTAAGTCGCTCTTTCCTGGGCTTCGCTTGGGCTATTTGGTTGGGTCTGAGGCTTTCATAAACGAGGCCCGCGCCTTACGCGCTTCTGTTTTGCGCCACCCCCCGGGGCACATCCAGCGCACTGCCGCCTACTTTTTGTCCCTTGGGCACTACGACGCGCTTGTTCGGCGTATGAGCACCGCCTTTTATGAACGCCGCAAAATCATGCAGAAAGCCATCGAAGACCACGGCTTGGAAATCGCCGGACAAGGGGCCTATGGCGGCTCGTCCTATTGGATGCGCGGTCCCGAAGGGCTCGACACAGTCCAGCTGGCCGAAACATTACGCGCACAGGGCGTTCTGATTGATCCTGGCGAGTCGTTCTTTGGCGGCGACGCACGTCCGCAACATTTTTACCGCCTCGCCTATTCCTCAATCCCCGCAAACAGAATCGCAAAAGGCGTCTCACTCATCGCCGACGCAATCAAAGCGCACCCGTCATCTGGACCTACCGCGAACTAACATGTGGCCCTATCCGAGTCACACCCTTCACCTTACTGTCGCAATCAAAGCCTGAAACACCCACAAACATACGTTACCGGAGCCTCCCTCATGAAAATGACAACTGAAGAAGCATTTGTAAAAACGTTACAAATGCATGGCATCGACAATGCATTTGGCATTATCGGATCGGCCATGATGCCAATTTCCGACATTTTCCCTGATGCTGGCATTACCTTCTGGGACTGCGCCCATGAAACATCCGGCGGTATGATGGCCGATGGTTTCACCCGCGCCACCGGTAAAATGTCGATGATGATCGCGCAAAACGGACCGGGCATCACGAACTTTGTGACCGCCGTAAAAACCGCCTATTGGAACCACACGCCAGTGCTTTTGGTCACACCACAAGCCGCCAACAAAACCATCGGCCAAGGCGGCTTCCAAGAAATGGAACAGATGAACCTGTTCGCCGATTGTGTCGCCTACCAAGAAGAGGTGCGCGACCCATCCCGCATCGCAGAAACGCTGAACCGCGTGATCATGCAAGCCAAACGCGCATCAGCACCGGCACAAATCAACGTACCGCGTGACTTCTGGACCCAAGTGATCGACATCGATCTCCCAGTGATCGTTGACTTTGAACTGCCACAAGGCGGCGACGTAGCCGTGCAAGACGCAGCCGACCTGCTCTCAAGCGCAAAGTTCCCCGTGATCTTAAACGGCGCAGGCGCAATCCTGTCCAAGGGCGGCATCGAAGCCTCCCGCGTGCTCGCCGAAACCCTCGACGCACCAGTTTGCGTTGGCTACCAACACAATGACGCCTTTCCAGGCAATCACCCACTTTATGCGGGCCCACTGGGCTACAACGGCTCTAAGGCTGGAATGGAACTGATCTCAAAAGCCGACGTTGTTCTATGCTTGGGCACACGCTTGAATCCGTTCTCAACCTTGCCCGGTTACGGGATCGATTACTGGCCAACAGACGCCAAAATCATCCAAGTGGACCTAAATCCAGATCGCATCGGCCTGACCAAAAAAGTCACCGTTGGCATCGTTGGTGACGCGGCAAAAGTTGCCTCATCAATTTCGGCCAAATTGTCAGATGATGCCGGTGACGCAGGGCGCGCAGATCGTAAGAACACCATCGCGACAACGAAATCTGCTTGGGCACAAGAACTAACCTCCATGACCGAAGAACAAGACGATCCGGGCACCGATTGGAACGTGCGCGCACGTGCCGCCAAGCCTGATTGGATGGCACCGCGCATGGCATGGCGCGCAATTCAAGCAGCCCTGCCAGTTGAGGCGATCATCTCGTCCGACATCGGCAACAACTGCGCCATCGGCAACGCCTACCCGTCGTTCAACGACAGCCGCAAATACCTCGCGCCCGGCCTGTTTGGCCCGTGTGGTTATGGCTTGCCATCCATCGTTGGCGCAAAAATCGGCCAGCCAGATACGCCCGTTGTTGGCTTTGCTGGCGACGGCGCATTCGGCATCTCTGTGAACGAGCTGACAGCGATCGGCC
>JALZUL010000264.1 GCA_023301665.1 Ascidiaceihabitans sp. | reverse complement strand
GCTCTTTGCTGTGGTCAATGGGGTACAAATATTCGTTCTGGAACCTTGTGGCCCGCTCAAAAGCACTGACAGAAGGGACAGAGGCGGTCTTGGAGCAGATCAATCTGACAGCACGTCGCAATCTGCCTGCTGGTGTTCTTTCATATGCTGAGCAGCGCGCGCTTGAGATCGGCATCACAATTGCTGGTGGCGCAGATGTCATCATGCTGGACGAGCCGACCGCTGGTATGAGCCACTCGGAAACGGACTACATCGTTGAGCTGATCCGCACCGTGACAGAGGGCAAAACACTGATCATGGTAGAGCACGACATGGGCGTGGTCTTTGGTCTCGCCGATTACATTTCAGTGTTGGTTTACGGTGAAATCATCGCGACAGGCCGCCCTGAAGAGGTGCGTAAAAATCCGCGTGTCCAAGAGGCCTACTTGGGTGAAGTTCTGGAGGCGGAGCACTGATGTTAGAAGTCACAGACCTACATGCCTATTATGGTAAATCCCATATCCTGCAAGGCGTAAACTTGAACATTCAAGAGGGGGAGATCGTCGCGCTTTTGGGCCGCAACGGTGTTGGGCGTTCAACCACATGCAAAGCGATCATGGGTGAAGTCGAACCCAAGGGATCGGTCAAGTTTCGGGGCCAAGAGGTCGCGGGTAAGAAAGCGTTTGAGATTGCAAATCTTGGTCTCGGGTACGTGCCAGAAAACCGCGATATTTTTCCGGGCCTCACAACCCGACAAAATCTGATCTTAGGTTTGAAACCTGGTCAAAAAGAGGGGGCGGGGCGTTGGACGATGGAAAATATGTTCGACATGTTCTCAAACCTCAAGGAACGCGCAGATGTTGAGGCCTCGGTGATGTCGGGCGGCGAGCAACAAATGCTGACGATGTGTCGGACGTTGATGGGGGACCCTGATTTGGTAATGATTGACGAACCGACTGAAGGTCTATCGCCGCAAATGGTGACACGTGTTGCTGATGTTCTACAAGAGATCGCGCGGCGTGGGGTTTCGACGTTATTGGTTGAACAAAAACTGTCGATAGCGATGGATATTGCAGACCGCGTCTATGTTATGGGGCATGGTCAGGTTGTGTTTGAGGGCACACCGGATGAGCTGCGCACCCGTGAAGATGTACGTAAAGAATGGCTGGAGGTTTAGCAAAAAGCCCCAACAAAAAGGCCCGAACAAAACGACCAAAAACGGTTTGACGCTTTCGTTTTCAGGCCGGCTTTTTTTGCCCTAAACGCCATGTCAGATCGTTCAATGAGTCTTTTCCAAAGAACATCTCGTTTCCTAAAAACATGCTAGGTAGGCCAAAAACCTTGCGGTCAACGGCAGCTTGGGTAACGTCAGCCAGTTTTACTTTTATATCAGCGTCTTGCATTGCGTTCATAATGTCATCTTTTGGAACATCTGCCATCTCAAGAACGTGAGCGATGATGTCTGGGTTCGACATGTCCTTATCATCAATCCACATTGCATTAAAAACGGCGTCTATATAATTGCTTTCCCAGTCTTTTCCCTGCGCGAATATACCCGCGCGCATCACGTTGAGTGTATTGACTGGAAAGTTGGAATTAAAATGAAACGGTATCTGGTGGCGTTCGATAAATCGGGTCATTTCGATCCGCATATAGCCGATCTTTCCCGGAATATCGGAAAAGGCCACCATTGGTGCTTTGTTATTCGTCGCTTTGAAAACGCCGCCGATCAGAACGGGTCGAAAAAGAACACAAGCGTCATGTTCCCTCGCGATTTTGGGCAGCATTTTATGAACCAGAAATGCATTTGGGCTTGCAAAATCATACATAAATTCAATCTATTGCATATTGCTATTCATTCCATTTTCGAAATCAAATTAAGAACGTCTTTGGTCGTTTGAATTTCCGATGACCTTACGCATTTTTCTTTGAAAAAGCTTGGTAGGGTATGTTGCTGGGTCAATTGTTTCGTTGGGTCAAATTGAGGCTTTGAAATCCTACCGTTAACAGGCACTCTTGGGGTATTGGAAAGAACACACGCAATTTGTCCTTGCGTGAAAAACCTCAAGGGAACACCTCATGCACGAAAAGTCATTGGCGCGTATCGCACCTTGGATGAACGCTTATGTTGAGAATGACAAGTTGGCGGGCTGTTCTGTTTTAATCAAACAAGCAGGCGAGGACGTCTTTTTTCACCAGACTGGGTTGCGAGACACAGATCAACCTGAGCCATTCGACCGCGAGACCGTGGCACGCATATATTCGATGACCAAGCCGATTACGTCGTTCGTTTTGATGATGTTGGTTGAAGAGGGCTTGGTATATCTGGACCAGCCGCTTTCAGCATTCCTGCCAGAGTTTTCAAATTGCACCGCGCTTGTGGATGGGGCGACATCGATTGATCAAACAGAACCTTGCGCCTGTCCAACATTGCACCAATGCCTGACCCATACATCTGGTTTGAGTTACCCGTTTAACCCAGGGGTTTTGGCCGCGGCGATGAATGAGGTCGACCTGCTATTCAAGCCCAATCAGGGTGCTTTGGCCGACATGTGCCGCGACCTTGCTCAGTTTCCATTGTCCTTTAAGCCGGGGAAACGTTGGGAGTATTCAGTGGGTATCGACGTCATCGGGCGTGTCATCGAAGTGGTGACCGGTCAAAACCTTGCCCAAGTGTTTGAAGAACGTGTTTTCCAACCACTCGAAATGACACAGACTGCGTTTTCACTGCCGAAGGACGCAACTGATAGGTTTGCAGCGCTCTACACAGCACTGTCTGGTGACCCGATGGACCTAAATGCTGTTCAAACCGGTGGAAATACGATGCGATGTGTCGATCGCACGGAAAACTCGCCTTTTCTTGACGCATCGATGTATTCAGGTGGCGGTGGTTTGGTTGGCACTATTGATGACTACATGAAATTTTGCGAGGTCCTACGCCAAAGCGGCAGGCTGAATGGCCAGCGGCTTTTGTCGCCGTCAAACACGGCCTTTATGATGCGCAACCATCTTGCGGGTGAGATCGCATCGATGGGCCCACAGAGCTTTGCAGAGCAACCAATGGAGGGCATGGGCTTTGGCATCGGCGGTGCTGTGGTTCTTGATCCCGCGCGCGCAAGAACACCTGGGTCCGTTGGCGATTTCAGTTGGGGTGGTATGGCGTCGACTTTCTTTTGGATCGATCCGGTTCATGAATTGTCGATTGTGTTCTTCACACAACTGACACCGTCATCGACTTACCCATTGCGGGCGCAGCTCAAAGCGTTGGTGCACGGAGCTTTGTAATGGCGGACAATCCAATCTTATGGACACCAAGCGGGCAGCGTGCAGATCGCTCTAGTATGGCGCAATATGAGCGCTGGCTCGAGCAGAACCGCGACCTAAAGTTTAAAGACTACAACGCGATGTGGGATTGGAGCATTTCTGATCTCGACGGCTTTTGGTCGTCTATCTGGGAATTTTCAGACATCGTCTGTAGCGAAACATACACACGCGTTTTGGCAGATCGCGGCGTTGCGTCCGCGCAGTGGTTTCCAGATGCGCGTTTAAACTACGCACAGAATATTCTGCGCCATGGATTGAAAGCGCCAGACCAAGAAGCCCTAGTTGTTCATTCCGAGACCTTTAGCCGAAAATCCCTAAGCTGGGCGGAATTGACCAGACAAGTCGGGAGTGTTGCCGCCAGCCTACGCGAAATGGGCGTGAAGCAAGGCGACCGCGTTGTTGCGATATTACCCAACACGGAAACAGCGCTCATCGCTTTCTTGGCGACCTCAAGCCTTGGGGCTGTGTGGTCACTATGTGCGCCGGATATGGGCCATGTTGCGATCCTTGACCGGTTCCAACAAATTGAACCAAAGGTGTTGATCGCCCAAGATGGCTATACTTATGCAGGGAGGCTGATCGACAAACGTGATGCCCTTAGCCAAATATCTCAGGGGTTGGTCACGCTTACGGACCGGATACTGATCCCAGTCGCAGGTGCCATGTCCGAGGGATGGATCCCTTGGGACGAGCTCACCGAACAAGACGTCCCAATTGAGTACACCCAGGTTGGACCGGATCATCCGCTTTGGATCGTCTATTCGTCTGGCACAACAGGTGATCCAAAACCGATTGTTCACGGTCAGGTTGGTATTTTGTTGGAAGCCAGCAAACAGGCCTTGCATCACGACATTGGACCTAAGGATCGGTTTTCTTGGCTTACCTCGTCCGGATGGATCATGTGGAATGCGCAATGGCTTGCCTTGGGGCAGGGTGCCACGGTGGCTTTGTTTGACGGGGCTCCGCATTATCCGGATATGGAAGTGGTCTGGCAGTTCGTTGCGGATGAGGAGTTGACGTTTTTTGGCGCAGGTGCCGCGTTCTTTGCGAGCTGTCTAAAAGCAGGCGTTAGCCCGAAAAATGACCTAGACCTTGAGGCATTGCGCTCAATTGGATCTACTGGATCTCCGCTTTCGAGTGATGCGTATGATTGGATCTATTCAGAGGTGAAAGAAGATGTCTGGCTGGCGCCGATATCGGGGGGCACCGATCTTGCGGGGGCTTTTGTCTTAGGGCATCCGGCGATGCCAGTACGTGCAGGCGAAATGCAATGTCGTGCTTTGGGGACCGCTGTGCATGCCTTTGACCCAGACGGTAACGCGTTAGTTGGGGAGGTCGGCGAATTGGTCTGCACGCAGCCGCTCCCCTCGATGCCCCTGTTCTTTTGGGGGGATACGGATGGCAGCCGCCTTCATGACAGTTACTTCGACACCTATGATGGAGTGTGGCGTCACGGCGATTGGATCGAAATCAAACAAAACGGCGCGTCGATTATTTATGGCCGTTCTGATGCGACAATCAATCGAAAAGGATTGCGCATGGGGTCAGCCGAGATTTACCAAGCCGTTGAAGGCATAGACAGCGTCCAAGACAGTCTTGTTGTCGACCTTGAATTCCTTGGCCGGGACAGCTTCATGCCGCTCTTTGTGGTGATGAAATCTGATGTTGCCTTTGATGAGTTGATCAAAGATCAGATCAGCCAAGCGAT
>JALZUL010000263.1 GCA_023301665.1 Ascidiaceihabitans sp. | reverse complement strand
ACGCGCAGTAAATACTCGATTGTCCCAGTGATATTGTGGCATTCCCGCACTTCTGGCGCGCGATCCATAGCGCGTTCAAACGCTTCTTGACTGCCTTTCGAATGATCGCGCAGGCCAACCCCGATATAGGCGACAAAGCCAATACCCAGCGCAGACCGGTCCAAAACCGCACGGTACCCCGTGATCAGGCCGGACCGTTCCATTTCTTGAACACGTCGTAAACATGCAGAGGCAGAAAGCCCTACACGATCGGCCAACTCTAAATTGCTGATCCGCCCATCCCGCGACAGCTCGCGCAATATATTTTCATTTATTTGATCTAACTTCACCATATATTGCAAAAATAACCTTAAATATCGTCAGTTCGCAATTTCAAATCGCCAATTTCGCAAGATTAATTGTGAATGACATTTGAATTGATCACCGCCTTCGCCGGATTTTGCCTTGTAAGCTCGATTACACCTGGTCCCAACAACCTGATGTTGATGGCTTCGGGAGCCAACTTTGGGTTCATGAAGTCGATCCCGCACATGCTGGGCATCGGCATCGGCTTTGTGTTGATGGTGTTCCTTGTGGGATTTGGGTTGGCAAAAATTTTCGACCAGTATCCCATTGCTCATACCATCCTTAAGGTCGGGAGTGTCGCGTACTTGCTTTACCTCGCATGGAAAATAGCCAACGCATCCCCCGTCGATGCAAGTGATCCCACTGGCTCCCCTATGACCTTTCTACAAGCCGCAGCATTTCAATGGGTAAATCCAAAGGCATGGACCATGGCTCTAACTGCCGTGACCGTCTACGCACCCAATACCGAGATCGTGACAATCGTTTTGATCTCTGCGGTTTTTGGAGCGGTGAATTTACCCTCCATCAGCTTGTGGACCACATTAGGCCTGCAAATGGCCCGGATCTTGACCAATCCTATGCGCTTGCGTGTGTTCAATTGGATCATGGCAGGCTTGCTTGTCGCTTCGCTTTACCCGGTACTCTGGCCCTGATATCGCAAAGCGCAGAACGTAACGTTGCAAACAACGCAAATGACAGCCATATACCTAGCCAAATCGTAAAGACTGCGGAGTGGGCATGACACAATACATGGAATTCGAAAAACCCCTGGCCGAAATCGAAGGCAAAGCGGAAGAATTGCGCGCCATCGCGCGTGATAGCGAAGACGTGGATATGGACGTGACCGCGGAAGCGGCAGCACTTGATGCAAAAGCCGCAGAGCTTTTGGAGGATCTTTACAAAAACCTGACCCCTTGGCGCAAATGCCAAGTGGCTCGCCACCCTGAACGCCCACACTGCCAAGATTACGTGAAAGCGCTTTTCACAGATTTCACGCCTTTGGCCGGTGACCGAAATTTCGCAGATGATCACGCTGTGATTGGCGGCTTGGCGCGCTTCAATGACCAGCCCGTCGTTTTGATCGGCCACGAAAAAGGCAACGATACCAAATCACGCATCGAACGTAACTTTGGTATGGCGCGCCCAGAAGGCTATCGCAAAGCCACACGCTTGATGGACCTTGCAGGCCGTTTTGGTTTGCCCGTCATTACCCTGGTTGACACAGCTGGCGCATTCCCGGGCAAAGGCGCCGAGGAACGCGGCCAATCCGAGGCCATCGCTCGTGCGACAGAAAAATGCCTACAGATCGGCGTTCCATTGATCAGCGTCATTATTGGCGAAGGTGGGTCAGGTGGCGCAGTTGCATTTGCCACCGCCAACCGCGTGGCAATGCTAGAACATTCGATTTATTCTGTGATCAGCCCTGAAGGCTGTGCATCCATCCTGTGGAAAGACGCCGAAAAAATGCGCGAAGCGGCTGAAGCACTGCGTCTAACGGCACAGGACCTGAAGCAATTAGGCGTCGCAGATCGGATCATCCCTGAGCCATTGGGCGGTGCACACCGCGATTGGGCAGCGACACTTGATGCAGTAAGCGCCGAAATTGACAGCATGCTTTCTGAACTTAAGAAGCAGTCACCAGAAGAGCTGATCAACAACCGCCGTCAAAAATTCCTTGGCCTTGGCGCACAGGGATTAGCAGCGTAATCGCTTAGCAATCTAGACGCATACGAAACCTTGGTCCGCTGTTTGGCAGCGGATCAAAGCCAGCTTTCAGATAAATCTGCGCCGCGACTTTGTTGTCGGGATGCGTCCCGACAGTCAGGTACTGGCACGAAAGAGCCCTAGACAGCCCGATTGAGGCGGCAATCAAAGCGCTCCCTATACCCTCGCCACGATGTTCACTTGCAACAAAGAGATGATGTAGATCCATACCGCGTACGCCAAATTGCAACTGCCCCAGTGGCAACAGCGATGCATACCCCACAACATTATCGTCAGCACGTGCCACCAAAATACGATGCCAATCGCGCCCCTCTTGATCTAACTGATCCAGAGTTAAAGGCATTTCATCGCCATGGTGGGCGGCCAAGTCGCGTATCATTCTCAAGACAGCAGGCTGGTCAGCCTTTTACATAATCCGCGTTGTGATATTGGTTGGTGCCATTTGCGTCATTTCCTTCATGCCCAACGGCACAAAAGAAACCGCTACGGGCGGCTAATATTGTTGTAAATACCAATCTGAGCCACTCTTATAAAAGAGCGTCGAAATACAAATTGATGAATGGAGTGTTGATCATAGCAACATTAGGCGCGTTCAGAAACGTGCAGTCAACCATCAACGTTCAACTCTCGGTTTATTCGAGCTCGAGCGCTCTCAATTCTTCAAGCGTGTAGCTTTGTTCGACAACCCCATCTAAGCCGGCTTCGAAATTTGGGTCTTGGTCCATACAGCCTATGCCACAAATCTGGTTCACAGTTAGCTCTGTGCTATCCACATACCACAACCGACCACCAGGCGTGGAAACATAACCATCCACTCCCTCGCTCTCGTCTGCTTCGACATCACCAACAGACGGGAACTCGGCCGGTGTATCATATTCGAAAGCACCGTGTGTGTGGTAGGACGCGATGATTAAAAGGTCGTCCGGCGGCGTAAACGGCAGACAGCTGCTCATGCGCCCTTGTTTGGCTTGGGTCGCTGCCAAACTCCCTTCTGGAGTCCGCACAAAATAGCCGCAAAACTCGCGATTGTTTGCGAAGGATAGGCCTTGCAAATTATTGAGCGTCGCCTTGGCAAAAGCCAATTCGGACACCCCCTGCCGGGCCAGAGAAATTTCTATCTGCTCATGCTGGCACGCACTTAAAGAAACACCAAGCGCAAGGATTGGCATAAGAACAAACCGGTCAATCATGTAGCGAGCATCCTTAAACCCATAGTAACATCAGAGCGCACCGCAAGCCGTAACCCCGGCTCATCCCCGGCGCGCAAAGCCGCAATGATCAAGCGATGGTACTGGGGCGGTTCGGTGCGCCGTAAGCGCCCGTAGAGCGCCCGCATCGTTGGCCCCATTTGCAGCCAGACGGTTTCAGTCATCGCCAGCATAGCTGGTGCCTGTGCACGCAAATAAAGCGTGCGGTGGAATTCAAGATTAGTACGAATGTAGCTAACGGCGTCGCGATGCGCGACAGCTTCTGCAACAGAACTGTTGATAGCTTGCAGACGCTCGATCAATGCCATGTGAGCGCGCGGCAAGGCGCGGCTGGCAAGCTCTACTTCGATCAGGGCACGTAATGCTGCGAGCTCTTCGATACGTTCGTTTGTTAGCTCAGGGGTCGATATCCGCCCCGAAGACGACATGGTTAACGCGCCCTCTGCCACCAATCGCCGAACAGCTTCCCGTGCAGGGGTCATCGAAACATCGTATTCCTTACCGATGCCCCGCAACGTCATTGCGATCCCTGGCATAATCTCACCGTACATAATCCGCGATCGCAATGTGCGATATACGCGATCATGCACAGCACCCGCAGAGTTAGCGGCGGTCACAGCGGGTTCGGCGGGTTTGAGCGGCATTACCATAATTGGTTTGTGATCACATAAACGCTAAGGGTCAATCGCCAAATCGAAATCGGTGCAGTGCGTTACCTTCTTTCTTCAGCCAACTACGGGCAGGTTTGTAGTCGCCAAAGATATTCTGCACGCCAGCCCAGAATGCAGGCGAGTGGTTCATTTCAGCCAAATGCGCCACTTCATGTGCAGCCACATAATCAAGCACAACGTCTGGAGCCATGATCAAACGCCACGAATACATTAAGGTTCCGTTGCTCGAACAAGATCCCCAGCGAGAACGTGTGTCGCGAATGCTGATACGCTCATAAGACCGCCCTAGGCGCTCAGCATAAACGTCTGACGCCCCCACAAGACGTTCACGGGCCATCTGTTTAAAATGCCCCTTTAAACGCGCGCCTATACGATCCACGGGTCCGGGCACCAGTATAGCACTATCTTCGATAACGACACGACGGCCTTGCCCTTGCTCTACGCGGCGCATGACCCCCTGGACGGGTATTTGGCTGCCGAGTGCAACGGGGACATCTTCTTGCCGTTGCCCTAGGTGAGCGCGTATCCACGATTCTTTTTGTTTGGCGAACGCCAGTGCCTCGGCCTCGGGAATTCCATTTGGCATTGTCAGTGTCACACGGCCATCAAGTTGCGAAATGCGCAAGGAAATACGGCGCGCGCGCCCAGATCGGCGTAGAATTAAGGGCACATCAGGTGTGCCATGAAGGACGTGATTAACCAACGTTTAATCCCTTTAACGGCATTAGGCTTTGACAGTCCGGCCACCATATGGCACTTGCGCGGAATCGTCGACACGCACACACTGATTCAAAGGGGATTTTCATGCCCAAAGAAGAATGGGGCACGAAGCGCCTTTGCCCAACATCCGGCAAGCGCTTTTATGACCTAAACAAGAACCCAATCGTTAGCCCATACACGGGTGAAGTTGTTGAAATTGACAGCTCCAAAACACGTATGATCGCCGCAGACGCCGAAGATGCCGTCACAGCAAAAGCCAAAGAGGCCGATGTTGATGAGGATGCAGTTTTGGTTGATGACGACGACGTCGATGTGGATCTGGGCGATGACGTCCTCGATGATGACGAGGATGATGATACAGTTTCACTGGATGAAATCGCGGATGTATCCACCGAGGACAACGAGTGATTTAAAAAACGATGTGAGGGGCTGGATTTTTCACTTGATCCCGCCCCTCACAGCGCCTAACTAACGGCGCAGGACACCTAAATGTGTCTACCCTTGATTGGGGCATTAGCTCAGCTGGGAGAGCGCCTGCATGGCATGCAGGAGGTCAGCGGTTCGATCCCGCTATGCTCCACCAACCACCCAAACATCTCAGCACAATCAACGATATACAGCCATCAATAACGTTGGCGAAGAACGAAGTTGCCAAGCGATATCTAGATAGGTCTGGCTCCAATGCGTGACAGCCCCATAGTTGCCAATGGCCTCATTGGGTATCAGCTACAACAGCGCCAAAAGGGTAGTTCATTCCACGACTATCAAAAATGGTTAGACCGCTGATACTTAATAGATATATTTCCCCTAAAAAATGCCACATTTTCTTCTTAGTTTGGATTTAGGCAAGTGATTGACAAACTAACCGGACACAAATTGCGCTTCAAAGAGAAACCGTACAGATCCCGAGATTCGCGCAGCCCACTTGAACGACTCGTCAATCGCAATCGAAGTTCAAACAACGAGGTACGCAGGGAAATCCCTTGCTTTTTAGATTATGAGTATCGGCGAAGCTGGCAGCATCACCACAAATTCTCCAATAGAGAATGCTCCGATAACGGTTAATCTAACCGATCCATTGACTGATCCCGTTTTCGCCCTGACCGCAACAAACAATGGTGGTGATCAGTTCATTCTTCGTATCGTTGATGAAACGCTTGACGCCAACGGTGACACAACATCCTTCACTTTTATTATCGAAGAATGGGAATACCACGATGGGCCACACAGTGCTGTTGAAACGATAAATTGGATCGCTGTCGAAGAAGGCGTGCACACACTACCCGATGGTCGGGTCATCGAGGCTGGTACGAGCTCGATCTCGAGCGCCGGCCACAATACCGGAGGCAGCGCAACCTTTAACGGGGATTTCACTGAGCCCCCCGTAGTTCTTACATCGGTAATGTCAGAAAATGACACAACAACGGTGGACAGTGATCCCAGCGGCATTACAGCCGACGGCTTTAATATCACCTTACAGGAAGAAGAAGAACAAGACGGAGTTCACGCTGCCGAAACCATCGGCTGGATAGCAATCGCGGCTGGCGGGGACGCAACATCCGGAACAGCCGCTACTCATGGCGGCGTCGATGAAAACGTCGATGTTCTTGACCTAGGGGCTACGTTTACGTCCAGCATCGTCTTAGGTGAAACCCAGACTTTAAATGGCGGAGACACTGCCACTGTAGTTATTGACTCTCAATCCGGTAGTGATGTCGGCGTTTTTATCGAAGAAGAGCAATCTGATAACAATGAAGTAAACCACACGGATGAAACAGTGGGGATTGTTGCCTTTGAGGAAGGCGTTATCCCTTGCTTCACGGCCGGCACCACAGTCAAAACTCCCGATGGCCTACGTAAAATCGAGTGCCTAAAGGTTGGTGATCTCGTCATCACCGCCGACAACGGTTCTCAGCCAATCCGATGGATAGGTCGGCGAAAATTCAATGCGCAAGCTCTCGAAGAGAATCCCAAGCTGAGGCCTGTTCGCATAGTTTCTGGGTCTTTAGGGAACAACCTTCCCAAACGAGATCTGCTCGTTTCCCGTCAACACCGGATGTTGGCTACCTCTAAAATTGCCCAACGCATGTTTGGCTGTACCGAAGTCTTGCTTGCAGCGATTAGATTAACACAGCTCCCAGGAGTGTTTGTCGACGACGCTGCCGAGCAAGTCGAATACATCCACCTGTTATTCGATGAACATCAGTTGCTTTTCGTTGAAGATGCCCCATCCGAATCTTTGTATTTAGGGTGCGAAGCTCTAAAGGCGCTGACGACCGAGGGTAAAAGTGAGATTTATTCAATTTTTCCCGAACTCACTCACAAAGCCTTACACGATGAGTCCGTCAGATATATACCATCTCGACCGCGCCAAAAAAGACTGGTCGACCGTCATTCCAAAAACAAAAAGACCGTTTTGTCTGATGTGGCAGATCTGCTCGTCTGAAAGAACTGAAAAC
>JALZUL010000262.1 GCA_023301665.1 Ascidiaceihabitans sp. | reverse complement strand
GTGATGAAGTTGTTGAGAAACTTCATGAAGAATTTCTTGTTGTAGATCCGATAGCGGATTTCAAACAAACGCCCCAAACGCTGCGTGAAGATTGCCAAGCGATAGCGCAAGCCACCGTTGGTACGCAGGTCTGTAATACCCGCCGCGCTTTCACCAATCTCTGCGGCGAGGCCACGCACCTCTTCAATCCGTTGCTTGTTCAGCTGATTAATTTGGCGCTGTAGGATTGGGATGATGTACGCCTGCAAAGGGATCAATGCGACACCAGCAAGCCCAAACCAAAAGGATTGCAAGAATAAGAAAACGACGATGATGAACATCTGACCAAATTGGAACACCGGTTGGGCAACAGCGTCGCCCATCAAGCCGCCCATTGGCTCCGCTTCTGAGGTGACCATCGCAACCAATTCACCCTGACTGGTAGACTGGAAATAGCTGCGCGGAAAACGCAACATCCGCGCGATCAAGGAATACCGAAACCGGCGTAAAAGCCGCTCAGCCACAATGCCCTTCATCGTGTTCAAACGCATCTTGAGCAGACCGTGAACAAGAACAGATGCCAAATACCCGACACATAAGGTGAGCAAGAACTGAACCTGCGTCAGATCCAAGCCAAAAACATCAATATGGTTGGAATCCGCCCCTACCGCATCGTTGATAATGCGCTTGGGCAATTCCAACGTCGCATACAAAAACGGGAAGGTAATCAAGGTTACGAGAAGCAAAAGCACTTGGTCGCGTCGCGAGTACTTCCAGATAAACGAAAATAGGGTGCGTTCCATAAAAGGGTATCCAAACAACGGACAGCCCGAAATGTGACTGCTCAGCTCGCCAAACTTAATGTTCACAACGACACAATACAAGCGTTTCGCGGCTATGAGTTCTTGCAGGAACGCAGGGGCTTGGGTATGCCAGAGCAAACGCCATCTAAGGAAGAGAGCCATCAACATGGGTAAGTTCGACAAATCCAAATTGCCAAGCCGTCATGTTACAGAAGGACCTGCCCGCGCACCGCACCGGTCTTACTATTATGCGATGAATATGACCGAGGAAGAAATCCACCAACCTTTGGTTGGCGTTGCGACGTGCTGGAATGAAGCAGCCCCTTGTAACATTTCCTTGAACCGTCAGGCTCAGGCCGTAAAAGTTGGCGTTGCCGAAGCCCAAGGAACACCCCGCGAATTTACCACCATCACCGTCACCGACGGCATCGCAATGGGCCATGAAGGGATGCGTTCATCCCTTGCCTCACGCGAAGCGATTGCGGACACCGTTGAATTGACAATGCGCGGCCACTGCTATGACGCGCTTGTCGGCCTTGCAGGTTGCGATAAATCACTTCCGGGCATGATGATGGCGATGCTCCGGCTCAACGTACCGTCCGTATTTTTGTACGGTGGTTCCATCCTCCCAGGTCGCGCGCCAAAAGACGCCGCTGTTCCCGAGGGCTTTGCTGATCGCGATTTGACCGTTCAGGATATGTTTGAAGCTGTTGGTAACTTCCAAAACGGCACAATGTCAGAAGCAGCTCTTGAGGTTCTTGAGCGCGTCGCTTGCCCATCCGCTGGTGCATGTGGTGGTCAGTTTACAGCCAACACAATGGCCTGCGTATCTGAAGCCATCGGCCTTGCGTTGCCGAACTCTTCTGGTGCCCCTGCACCGTACACATCACGTGACGAATACGCGCAAGCATCGGGTGCTGCGGTCATGAACTTGATCGAAAAGAACATCCGCGCTCGTGACATTGTGACACGTCAATCTCTAGAAAACGCGGCGCGCATCGTGGCTTGCACTGGTGGCTCTACAAATGCTGGCTTGCACTTGCCTGCGATGGCACACGAAGCTGGCATCGACTTCTTCCTTGATGACGTCTGTGAAATCTTCCGCGACACGCCTTACTTCGTTGATATGAAGCCGGGCGGCCAATACGTTGCAAAAGACTTGTATGAAGCTGGTGGTGTTCCAGTTGTCATGAACGAGTTGCGCAAAGCCGGCTTGATCCACGAAGACTGCATCACCGTAACCGGTTACTCCATGGGCGAAGAGTTGGACAAAATCACCCGCCAAGCCGATGGCAAAGTGATCCACTCTGTTGCAGCTCCATTGACCAAAACCGGTGGTGTTGTTGGCCTCAAAGGCAATCTTGCCCCAGAAGGCGCAATTGTGAAAGTTGCTGGCATGGAAGCACAGCACCAGTTGTTCACAGGTCCAGCACGTGTGTTTGAGTGCGAGCAAGACGCATTTGAAGCTGTTCAAAACCGCGCCTATGAGGAAGGCGAAGTCTTTGTTATCCGCAACGAGGGCCCGGCAGGCGGCCCTGGCATGCGCGAAATGCTTGCAACGACCGCCGCGCTTTCGGGTCAGGGCATGGGCAAAAAAGTAGCTCTTATCACCGACGGTCGCTTTAGCGGCGCGACACGTGGTTTCTGCGTTGGTCACGTTGGCCCAGAGGCCGCACACGGTGGTCCAATTGCTTTGCTCAAAGACGGCGATGTCATCACGCTCAATGCTATTGAGGGCACGTTGGATGTCGCGCTGACTGACGAAGAGCTGGCAGCACGTAAGGCAGAATGGAAAGGCCCACGCGATACAATCTATGGCGCTGGGGCTTTGTGGAAATACGCACAACTTGTTGGTGGTGCATATAAAGGCGCGGTGACCCACCCGGGTGCTCGTGATGAACGTCATGAATACTGGGATCTGTAAGAAAACAATCGGCGGGCTGACAGCACTTATAGTGTTGTCAGCTTGTGCTGAGGTTCCGTCGCTTAATCCACTGCCCAAGGCAGCGGACAAACCACTTGTGCCGCTGATCAAAGCCCAGATGGTAGAGGGAGCCGTCACCCTGGTTCCGCCTGCGGGATATTGTATTGAGCCAAGCAGCCTTACGCAGGATTTTGCGTTAATGGCACGTTGTGATCTTTTGAAAGCCGAAGGCAGCCCACTTGGCGCGCCAATTGGTTTGATTACGGCAAGTTTTGCTCAAAATCGCGGCGATGCCTTAAGCGCAACCGATGTTGCCATCGCCAGCAATGCCAAGGTCATTGAAACGCTAGACAGTGAAGAGTTGAGCCTCGTTCGAGCGGAAACGCCAACACCACCTAACGGACAAGCACCAACCCATTTTCGCGCAGCAACAAAGATCGATAACTTTGATCTAAGCCTTGCGCTATTTTCTCCCGCTGAAAGCGAAGCGCAAGGGGCTGTTGGCGCGTCATTGCTGCGGAACCTAGTTCGTTCGTCTAAAGCGGCATCATTAACCACAAACACATCCAAACAAGTTTCTGCGGTTGCAGGTGACAAAAAGGGACTTGGGGCGACAATCGCTGGTTTATTTAAATGATCTTTTTCGAGTAGATTGTTTCTAAACTAGAAACAGGGCACAACTCGGCGTATGAGCGAAAATTCCATCAATATCCTTCTTCGACTGAGCCATTGGCGCACCATGCGCCAATGGGCGCGTGCTGCCAGAAAAGCAGGCAGTACAAAGCTATCTAAATTGCGCCAAACGCGCACCTCTGCACGGCTTTTACGGACCCACTTGGATCGCCTGATTCATCGTGCAGACGAGCGCCTTGCTTTGCCTGTCATCGGATCCAACAGCTTTCCACGCCCCCACAACGCCGACTGGGCATGGCGCCCTGAACTGTGGCGCGGTCCGTTGCCCAAACCCGGCATGTCGACCGTACAAACCCAATCGATGTTGGGAAATGAAGCCACCCTTTTTCACGACTGCTCCTTGTCAGAACTCACGCTGCGCCAGCTGCGCAATCAACGTGAAGAAGACCTTGCGCCATACGGCATCCGCATGGATGTTTTCAAATTTGACGGCTCGTTTCTGTCCCTTGTAGTCGACCTGCCAAATGGTGCGACAGACGGGCTGAAACGCAATCACCTTTTGCGCATGAACTGCATTGTTGAAATGGAAAAACCTCTAGAGATTTTCGCGCGCCTCAACATCCAACATGGCCCAAACACTGAACAAATTGTCCGTGAGCTGCCCCTTCATGAAAAAGATATCATGGTAGAATTTGACCTTGCTTATTCCAACTTAAATGAAAAGCGGGTTGAAAAAGCTTGGATCGATTTGATCTTTGAAGGCCCTGAAATGAACCAAGTTATTTTGCGGGATTTGACGTTCACACGCCGTCCGCGCGCCGCGATGTAGGAAGACACTATGAGCACCCTTACACTGACCCCCCTCAAGCTGCGCCGCGGCATATGGGAAGCTATCATTACAAACACTCAATCCGGTGTGCCACAGATCAATGTGACCCATCTCGGCAAACCAGTCGCAGGCTTTGAGATCACCGAGAAAAAGGATGAAAACCTTTGGTTGCTTCAGGTGCCAATTCCCGCCGATGCCATTGCGGATGGGGTGCAAACTTTTGTCATTAGCGATGCTATGGATGAAACGAAGTTGGGTCATTTCACCCTGATCGCGGGCGAAGCATTGGGCGATGACATTCGTGTTGAAATGGAGCTGCTGCGGGCAGAATTAGACATGCTCAAACGCGCGTTTCGTCGTCACTGTGTCGAGACAACATAAGCCCAAACGGCTCAAACGCTCGATCTGTTAACTGTATTTTTCACAAGAGAATCGGTGCCCTATTGGAGCCTCGAAGCCACTGATCTGTACATATTACGGGGGTAATTTGTACAATTTCGCTATCCTAAAACGACCCCAAAATCAGTAAATCTGCTAAATTGTACATATCACCCCATCTAAATGTACAACTTGCCTGACTGTTAACATTTCCCTACCGAAATTGGTTAATACCCTCTCTAGAAACGCAAAAACCCCCGCATATTTCTATGCGAGGGTTTTGTTATTTTAGCAGACCGTCAGCTTATTCTTTTGAACCCAACGCACTCAGGCCTTTCAGAATATCGATGGCATAGGCCAGTTGATAATCATCTTCGCGCAGCTCTGCTGAGGCTTCGGCGCGATCGCGATCTTCTTCGATTTGACGAATTTCATCTTCGGTCAAGCTGTCGTTGTTCAAGCTGCCACGAAGGTCTGCTTCAGAACGGCCTGCGCGCGCCGGTTCGTCTTGCTCATCCTCATTTGGCTGGCGACGTGGCTGTTCAACAACGATGTCCGGCGACACGCCAAGTGCTTGGATCGAGCGGCCTGACGGCGTGTAGTAACGCGCAGTTGTCAGGCGCATCGCGCCCTCACCCTGCAACGGCATGATCGTTTGAACCGAACCTTTGCCAAAGCTCTTTGTGCCAACAACAATCGCACGACGATGATCTTGCAACGCACCGGCTACAATTTCTGAGGCAGAGGCAGAACCGCCGTTGATCAAAACAACAATCGGTTTGCCCTGAGCCAAGTCACCCGGCGTTGCGTTGAAACGATCGCCCTCTTCAGGGTTGCGGCCACGGGTCGAAACGATTTCACCCTCTTCCAAGAACGCATCAGACACGCGGATCGCTTGGGTCAAAAGGCCGCCCGGATTGTTGCGCAAATCGACAACGAAACCGTTGACGTTATCCATACCGCCCAAAGCCTCAACTTCTTCGGCGAGCTTTTCGGTCAGGTTTGGTGTGGTTTTGTCGTTGAAGGTTGTGACCCGCAAAACAACTGTATCGCCTTGGGTACGTGCGCGCACCGCTTGCAGCTCAATCGTGTCGCGAATGATGGAAACGTCGAAGGGTTCCCCTTCGCCTTCGCGCACAACGGTGATCACAATTTCTGCACCAACTGGGCCGCGCATTTTGCCAACCGCATCATCCAGCGTTAGGCCAAGAAGGGATTCACCATCCACGTGGGTGATAAAGTCACCGGCAAGCATGCCCGCTTCATCCGCTGGGGTTCCGTCCATCGGGGAGACGACTTTTACAAAGCCTTCTTCTTGCGTGACTTCGATGCCCAAACCGCCGAATTCACCACGGGTTTGCACACGCATCGCAGCCGCGTCGTCTTGCGACAGATAGCTCGAGTGTGGATCAAGAGACGTTAGCATGCCATCAATGGCAGCTTCGATCAGCTCGCTGGTGTCTACGTCTTCGACGTATTGGGAGCGGATACGCTCAAAAATATCCCCGAACAGATCGAGCTGTTCGTATACATTTTCTTGTCCAGTTTCTTGCGCCAAAAGTGGCCCTGCGATTTGCGTTGTCGCAACCACCCCAGCCAATGTGCCGCCTACGGCCGCCATCACAAACTTTTTCACTGCTTATCCATCCTTGTCGGTGCGGAACCACGAAGCGGGATCCTGTGGTACGTTTCGTTGTCTTACTTCTATATAGAGCGTTTCCGAACGCCCATTGCCAGCCCCTTCACCAACTGTTGAGAGTGAAGAGCCTAAATTTTCTGTATTACCTTGTGGTTGTAAACCACCCATTAGGCCAAGTGGCGCACCTTCGCCGATGACTTGGCCGATTTTTCCGTAAGTGACATCAAGACCTGCGAAAACGAACAAAGTGTCGGATTGAGGTTCAAGAATCAAAACGTTGCCGAAATCGAGCAAGGGGCCAACATAACGGATCGTTGCGGCGGTGGGTGAATTCACGAGCGCCCCCGCGCGGGTGGCAAGAATAATGCCCGGGCGTTTGATGCCCGCAGCATCAGCTTCGTTCATGCCACGCAGCAGTAACCCCTGAACTGGCAAGGCCAGACCACCAATTCTGTCGTCTAGCGACGGCAAATCTATTTCGGTCTCATCCTCGGTAATCTGGGACAGACCGCTGGCGAAACCATCCAAGGTTTCAGTCGAAGAGATTAAGATCGCTGTGCGCACGGGGTCGGCCGTAAAGCGTTGTGGCAAGTCCGTGCGATCTGCGATGGCACTGCTGAGCAAGACGCGGGCTTTTTGGAGCTCGGACAAGCCCAATTGAAGACGATCTGCGGCCTGTTGCTGAAGAAGGCGTAGGGTTTGGACCTCTTCCAATTGCTCGCGCAGTTGGCTTGCGCGTGCATTCAGGATTGGCGTCATTTCGGACAACAACATCCCTGCGCGCGCGGTACCGGTTGGCCCTTGCGGATGAAGGAATACGGTCGGCGATGGGCCTGCGCCCAGCGCTTGCAAGACACCGACAAAGGCGGCGGTTTCATCGTCTCGTGCTTCGAGTTGGCGGCTCAGTTGTTCTTCGCGCAATGCGGCGCGGCGCAGCCCATCGCGCATGGTTGTGAGCCCGGTCTCAAAGGCTAGGATCGTTTCAGTCAGTGCTTTTACGCGGTCGCGCGCGTCTTCGGCGCGATCCAGTTGAATAGACGCATTGGCAAGTTGATTTGCAGCCGCACGCGCATCTGCGCCGGCATCTTGCGCTACGACAATCTGCGGCAAAAGGGTTGCGAATATGAGGGCTACCCATCTCATCCGATCAGGTTTTTACCTGTCATCTCAGATGGTGCCTCGATCCCCATCAAGTGCAGCAGTGACGGTGCCAGATCTGCCAGACGCCCCGCGCTAAGGGTTGCGTTTTCAGGCCCGCCCACCAATGCAATTGGCACGGGGTTGAGCGTGTGTGCGGTATGTGGCCCGCCGGTTTCAGGGTCGATCATCGTTTCGCAATTGCCGTGGTCTGCGGTGATGATCATGGTGCCACCGGTTTGCTCAAGTGCCTCAAGGACCTTTGTTAGACCCTGATCAACGGCTTCGCAGGCGGCGATCCCTGCGTTGATATCGCCAGTGTGGCCTACCATATCCGGGTTGGCGTAGTTGGTGACAATCAGGTCGTACCCTTTGTGAATGGCCGCGACGAATTGCTCTGTCACCTCGGGGCAGGACATTTCTGGCTGCAGGTCATAGGTCGCTACTTTGGGAGAGAGCGGCATAAAGCGGTCTTCATTTTCGGCGGGCGTTTCGACACCCCCATTCAAAAAGAATGTCACGTGTGGATATTTTTCAGTTTCAGCGAGACGGAACTGAGTTTTGCCTTTTTGAGCGACCCAAGCGCCAAGCGTGTTCACGATGTCTGCTTTGGGATATACAGTGTCTATATAGGTGTTATGCGCGTTGGAATAAGACGCCATACCCATGAGGGTGCTCCAGTTTGGACGCCCGTTCGTTTCGAAAGCATCAAAGTCGGGCTGTCCGATAGCGGCCATGATTTCACGCGCGCGGTCGGCGCGGAAATTCAGGCAGAACAAGCCGTCGCCGTCTTGAGCACCTGCGTAATCGCCAAGGACCGTTGCAGGGATAAATTCATCTGTTTCGCCGCGCGCATAGCTTTGTTCAATCGCGGCTGTGGCGTCGTCGGATTTTGGACCTTTTGCGTGTACGATTGCATCAAAGGCTGTTTGGACGCGGTCCCATCTGTTGTCGCGATCCAGCGCAAAGTAACGGCCAGCAAGTGTACCAATTTGAACGCCATCGGGAAGGGCGGCCATCAAGGTTTCTAGATGTTCCTTGATCGACTGCGGTGCCACATCACGACCATCCCCCAAAGCGTGGATCACAACCGGAAGGCCAGCATCGTGGCACGCTTTAACGGTGGCGATCAGGTGGCTGACGTGACCGTGCACACCGCCGTCAGAAATCAGGCACATGAGGTGAGCTGTCCCGCCCGTTGCTTTCACCTTTTCGATAAAGCCCGTCAGAACAGGGTTGGTGAAATAGCTGCCATCTTCGATCGCCAAATCGATCTGCCCAAGGTCCATCGCGACCACACGCCCTGCGCCGATATTGGTGTGCCCTACTTCAGAGTTGCCCATTTGCCCTCGCGGCAGGCCAACGTCTGGACCATGCGTGATCAAGGTCGCATTGGGGCAGGTCGCCATGATGCGATCCATCGTCGGTGTGTTGGCAAGAGCAGGTGCATTCCCAACCGTGTCGGCACGCAGGCCCCACCCATCAAGAATACAAAGAACGACAGGTTTAGTGGGCTGCATGATTTCGTGACCTTTTTCGATGTTTCGCAATCTTTACTCTGTCTGCGGGACGGGGTGAAGCCGTTAGAATCATCTGGCCGAAACTTGCTTAAGTCCCTGAGAACACCTGAGGTGGCAACAAACCGCGATTATCAAGGGCAAACCTGATACTTAGCCGTCTAATCCACTTGCAAAAAAGGCATCGGATGCTCCATAAGAAAAAGACTAGTTTTGCCAGCCCAAGGACCTTTGTGATGCAAGCACCCGAAACTCAGATCGTGGACACATACCGTATCGCCTGTGATGGCGGCGAAGGTGGGTTGGGCCACCCACGTGTTTGGCTGCAAATTCCTGAAGACATCGGTTGGGTCGAATGCCCCTATTGTGGCTGCAAATACATCCACAAAGATTTCGAAGGTAAGGTCTAAGCCGACCTATCCTAACGGAACTGCCACGCCGTGACATTCAAGCCCGGTATCAACATCGCCGCTTTGATTTATCATGAATTGAGCGATGTTATGGCCTGTCCAAACACGCATACCGGTTCCGTCGCTTAGCTTGCCAAACCCTGTTGTGGTGCCTGTCGCACTGTCTTGTGATGTATAGAGCGCGGTTCCACCGCGCCCGTCATCGCAGCTGAATTCAGCCTGACCAAATCCCAAAGTGCCTTGGGTTTTCCATGTTCCATTGCATAAAAGCTGGTCGCTTGTCTCAATTGCAAAAGTCCCAGTATCCCACCCAATCGCGCGGCCTGTGAAATATACTCCGGTTCCGCCCAAGCATCCAACAATCGGCGTGCAACTGTCTTGGCTTCCCGCACCTATCTGGCAGCTAGGGTCTAATTTCGGCTGTGCAACTGCCCCAAAAGGCAAAGCGATGATTGCGGCGGCGGTCAGGATGCGGGATAGATACATCTAGCATTTTCTCACTTTGTTATGGCGGATACACGTATGACGATAGCTAAATTTGGCAAAGGCCACCACCTGCATTTGATTGATGGCTCGGCGTTTATCTTTCGTGCCTATCACGCGTTGCCACCGCTCACCCGTAAGTCGGATGGTTTGCCAATTGGTGCGGTCGCGGGTTTCTGCAACATGTTGCACCGCTATATCGAGGGCAACACGGGCGCCGATGCCCCCACCCACGTTGCGGTGATCTTTGACAAAGGCAGCCACACCTTCCGCAACGATATGTATGACCAATACAAAGCCAACCGTGATGCGATGCCCGAAGACCTGCGCCCGCAGATGCCTTTGACGCGCACCGCAACCGAGGCGTTTAACATCGCCTGTAAAGAGGTCGAAGGGTTTTAGGCCGACGACATTATCGCGACCCTCGCTGTGCAAGCGCGCGCCGCGGGTGGGCAATGCACCATCATCAGCTCAGATAAGGATTTGATGCAATTGGTCGGTGGCGGCGTCGAGATGTTCGACGCTATGAAAAACAAGCGCATCGATCGCGATGGTGTGCATGAGAAGTTTGGCGTTTATCCTGATCGCGTTGTTGATGTTCAGGCTTTGGCTGGCGATAGCGTCGATAACGTGCCCGGCGCGCCTGGCATTGGCATTAAGACAGCCGCTTTGCTGATCAACGAATATGGTGATCTGGATGCATTGCTTGAACGTGCAGGTGAGATCAAACAACCCAAACGCCGCCAAACACTGATCGATAATGCGGATCAAATTCGTCTGTCCCGTGATCTGGTAAAGCTGGATGACGCGATGGATTTGGATTTTACCATTGAAGATCTAGAGGTCCGCGATCCTGAAGCTGACGTTCTATTGCCATTCTTGGCTGAGATGGAGTTTCGGACACTGACCAAGCGGGTCGCTACGCAGCTGAATGCCGAAGCGCCCGAGATTAAGGATGCGGCCCCTGCAGCCGCAGATGTACCCGTATTAGAGACTGTTCCGTTTGATCATTCAAAATACGAGCAAGTCGAAAATGCGCAACAATTACAAGTTTGGATCGATCGTATCTATGCCCGTGGTTATGTGGCTGTAGACACGGAAACCACCGGTTTGGATGAGATGACCGTCGATTTGGTTGGTATCTCGCTTTGTGTTGAGGCCGGACAGGCCTGTTATATTCCATTGCTCCACAAAGTGTCTGGTGGCGACGATCTATTTTCCGATGATGCGTTGGCAGATGGCCAAATGCCGGTTGCAGAAGCCTTGCGGATGCTCACCCCGATGTTGGGCGACCCTTCGATCGTAAAAATCGGTCAGAACATGAAGTTTGATAGCAAGATATTCGCCCAAGTTGGCATTGATGTCGCCCCCATAGATGACACGATGCTGATGTCGTATGCGATGCACGGTGGTCTGCACAATCATGGCATGGATGCGCTTTCTGAGCGTTATTTGAACCACACGCCTTTGCCAATAAAACCCTTATTAGGGACTGGTAAGAGCGCCAAAACCTTTGACGCTGTGCCTTTGGTTGATGCCGTACCTTATGCGGCGGAAGATGCGGATGTGACCTTGCGCCTATGGCAGATGTTTAAGCCGCAGCTTCATCAATCCCAAGTGACCCGCGTTTATGAAACGCTTGAGCGCCCGCTGGTGCCGGTTCTGGCAGCGATGGAACGCTCAGGGATCAAGGTAGATCGCGATACACTGTCGCGCATGTCCAATGCGTTTGCGCAAAAGATGGCTGGGCTTGAGGACGAGATTTACGAATTGGTGGGTCGCAAGTTCAACGTCGGCTCCCCTAAACAGCTTGGTGAAATCCTATTTGACGAGATGGGAATTGAGGGCGGCAAAAAGGGTAAAACCGGTGCCTATGCTACGGGTGCAGATGTTCTAGAGGATCTTGCGACTGAACATGAGTTGCCGCGATTGGTGCTGGATTGGCGTCAACTATCAAAGCTGAAATCCACTTATACCGATGCCTTGCAGGATCATATCAACGCGGACACGGGCCGTGTTCACACCTCGTATTCCATTGCGGGTGCATCAACGGGTCGCTTGGCCTCAACAGACCCTAACTTGCAGAATATCCCTATTCGCTCTGAGGAAGGGCGGCGCATTCGCGAGGCGTTTATTGCGGAACCGGGCAAGACGCTTGTTGCATTGGATTACTCACAGATCGAGTTGCGTATTCTGGCGCATATCGCTGATATTCCCGCTCTAAAGCAGGCCTTTGCCCATGGGCATGACATTCACGCCATGACTGCGAGCGAGATGTTTGGTGTGCCGTTGGATGAAATGACATCCGATGTTCGCCGTCAAGCAAAGGCGATCAACTTTGGTGTGATTTACGGCATTTCCGGCTTTGGGCTGGCGCGCAATTTACGCATTCCACGCGCTGAGGCGCAGGGCTTTATCGATCGTTACTTTGAACGCTTCCCCGGTATTCGCACCTATATGGATGACACCAAGGCTTTCGCGAAAGAAAACGGCTATGTGCAAACGCTGTTTGGCCGTAAAATTCACACGCCCAACATCACGGCCAAGGGCCCACACGCGGGCTTTGCTGCGCGCGCTGCGATCAACGCGCCGATTCAGGGCACCGCAGCCGATGTCATTCGACGTGCCATGGTACAGATGCCTGATGCGATAGCCCACCTACCCGCCACGATGCTGCTTCAGGTGCACGATGAATTGCTGTTCGAGGTAGACGACAGTGCAGTTGATGAACTGATTACTGTCGCCAAGGATGTGATGGAAAACGCTGCTGATCCTGTTGTGAAGCTCGACGTCAAATTGACCGTCGATGCAGGCCAAGGGGCGAATTGGGCGGAAGCGCACTAAACATTTAGGAATTAGTAACCGCGTTGCACTCCCCTAATCTGCGACGCGGGGCCTGCCTGTTGCCTCAACAGTAATTGTAGCCTCAACAAACACCTCACGCCCTTCGGTTTCGGCCTTTTGGATATCGCTCTCGATCTGGATTTGAATGTCCTGCGCACCAGCAGCCTGTGCATCGGCTCTGACAAGGTCACTCAGAGCGGTTTCAACCCGCTCTAACGCTTGCGCGACGCTGGAAAAGTCTTCGGGCCCTGTTTCCAGATGCACCCGAAACCGTCCCTCGGTCGGAGCGGTCACACTGGCACTGCGCCGCATCGTGACACGCCCAACTACAGCACCAATTGCATTCGCAACACCCGCATGTTCGGGAAGGATCATTTCGCTGCCCATCATTTTACCCACGGCTGGATAATAACTGGAAGCCGATGCCCCTAACCCGATAACAGGTAAATTCAAACCAACATCAATGCGCGTTAATCCACGGTGTTTTTGCAAACCGCGTTGCGTCAGAACATGTTGCGCAAGAACGTCTTCGGGAATGCCAAATCCTATCGCCTCTTCTGCAAAAGCAGTCTCTAACAAGTACAAACCTGTTTGATAGGTCAGACGGTCGACAATCATCTGAGCAACAACTTGCGGGTCTTTCGCAAGCACATTGCCAGAGCCCGTGCGGCGACGCCCAAACAACGACAATCCCTTTTGGGCCGCGTCAACATCCCAAACACTCACCCGCCCCAAAAGGTGGCTCGCGTCCGATGGGGTAATCCCAGAAACCTGAACCAAGCCGCGTTCAACCAATCGCTTAAGCGCGCCTTGCTCAATGCGGTTTTTCAAGATGTTGCCTAGCGGATGCACATCATCACCCATGCGCGTCAAAAGCTCTAACTCGCGATTGCCCAGCCCTTCGCTGCTTTGCCCACGAACAGCGCGCACAAAACGACCGTCATGGTCACCCGGTGTTGTGCTTCGCAACTGGCTATCAAGCGCAGTGTGAACGATATCTGGCGCATCCATTGCCAGCAGCGAGACAGGCAACAAACGACGCGGACCAAGGGTCACGCCGCCTTTCAGCCCCTCACTGATGAAATGGACCTCGCTGTCGCCCCCCAACCCGTGGGTGCGCATGGCAACCGCTTCTACCATCGTGCGGTAGGGCCCGACCCGTGCCCCCCCTTGATCAATCGCAGGGCGCCCGTCGCGCAAGACGGCGATATCGGTTGTTGTCCCACCAATATCGGAAACCAACGCGTGATCGGCACCTGTCATCCACCGCGCGCCAACAATTGACGCAGCTGGGCCGCTCAAGATCGTTTCAATGGGCCGTTCGCGCGCCTGATCGCTTGAAATCAACGCACCATCACCGCGCACCACCATCATGGGCGCGTCGATTCCGATGTCTTTCAACACGTCCTCTGCCCGCCCGATCAAGCGGTCAATCATACCGATGAGGCGCGCGTTTAACACAGCAGTGAGTGCCCGCTTTGGTCCGTTAAGCTTGGCGGACAGCTGGTGAGACGCAGAGACCGGTTTACCTGTGACCTGTAACACCAAATCGAGCGCGCGTTGCTCGTGTGCGGGATTGCGGGTCGCAAATTGGCTGGCCACGGCAAACCCGCTGACCTCATCTTTATTGGCGTTCAGAAATGCGATGAGCGATGTCTCATCCAATGGCTTCGCTTCGCTGCCGTCGTGTTTGTGCCCGCCGCTCAATACAATATGCGGGTCGCCTTTAAGCGCATCTTTTAGGCCGTGCCCTTCGAGGTCTTTCTCGCGAAATCCGATGTAAATGAGTGCAACGCGCCCACCTTGCCCCTCGACCAAAGCGTTGGTGGCAAGGGTCGTCGACAAAGACGCCATCGATACATCTGAGGCCTGTAGCTTTGCTTGTTGCAAAACCGCACGCACCGCGCCACCAACCCCAATGGCAAGGTCATGGCGTGTCGTCAGTGCCTTGGCAGAGGCAATCACGTGCTCTTCATCGCGGATCAAGACCGCATCTGTATAGGTTCCGCCTGTGTCGACGCCTAACAGTATTGCCATGGCGCGCCTCCTGTCTGTTTTACGATAGGTTTAACGGCAGTTTGCGTCACGTCTTGTCCAGTTGCGTCATCGCCCAGCGGGCTGCGTCAGCGACGGTTTCATCCGCATCATACAGCAGTGACGCAGCACTGGCTTTAAGCTCTTGCTGCCCCGAATTTCCAATAGCGTAGAGCACGTTGCGAATAAAGCGATCGCGCCCGATGCGTTTGATGGGTGATCCAGAGAATTTGGCACGAAAGGCAGCGTCATCAAGCTGTGAAAGTTCTGTGAGAGCTGGCGCTTTGAGATCATCCTTGGCGGCGTAACGAATGTCGCTGGCTTGCACAGCGAACTTATTCCAAGGACAGGCCGCCAAGCAATCGTCACATCCATAAATATGGTTGCCCATCAACGCGCGCAGCTCATGATCAATCGGACCTTTATGTTCGATTGTCAGGTAAGAAATACACCGTCGCGCATCAAGCTGGTAAGGTGCAGGAAACGCATCTGTTGGGCAGGCGGTTAGGCACGATTTACAAGACCCGCAATGATCCACTTCGGGCGGATCAGGTTCCAATTCGATTGTCGTAAATATAGAGCCTAAAAAGGCCCAATTACCCCAATCTCGGCTGACTAGATTGGTGTGTTTCCCTTGCCACCCAAGGCCCGCAGCCGCTCCTAGCGCTTTTTCAGGAACAGGGGCCGTATCAACAAACACCTTTAACTCACCACCCGCTTCTTCGATCCACCAACGGGCCAATCGTTTAAGCCGTTTTTTAACGAGATCATGGTAGTCTTTGTTCTGCGCATAGACAGAAATCGCCCCGCGATCCGGTTGGCCCAAAACATCGCGAGGGTCATGACCCGGAGCATAGCTTTCCGCCAGCATCAAAACAGATTTTGCGTCACCCCATAAAGCCGCTGGATTGCCACGCCAATGCATCCGCTCTGCCATCCAACCCATTTGCCCATGATACCCTGCCTCAACAAAAGCGGCCAATCGATCAGGGACTTGTGGCACAGAATCTGGTCGGCAAACCCGCGCCATAACAAACCCTTCCTCCAAAGCCCGTTCAATCAAGCGCGTCTTTAGTGTCATGAGATCCGCTTTGGCTTCATCTTGCCCAAAAAACTTTTGGGGGTCTGGGGGCAAACAGCCCCCAGCGTTTGATTAAAAATCAAGGTCATTGTAATGGCGTGGCGGTGGAAACCCAGACACCTGATCCGCCAAAATAGAGCGAAACGCCGGGCGTGACTTAATCTTGGCGTACCAATCTTTGACCACGGCAGAACGGTTCCAATCGATGTCAGAGATATAATCCAAAGACGAGAAATGCGCCGCCGCTGCAAAATCTGCTAGCGTCATTTTATCACCAGCCAGCCAACGACGATGATCAAGAAGCCACGTCATATAATCCAAATGATATTTGATCGCTTTTGCGCCGGCTTTGACGTTTTTACTGTCAGGGTACCCTTTGTTCATCATCTTCTTATTCACCCGCTCGTAAAGCAGGTTTGACGTCACTTCATGATGGAACTTGTCATCAAACCAACTCACCAGACGGCGTACTTCTAACCGTGCAACAGGATCGCTTGGCAGCAAAGATGGATCAGGGCGGGTCTCTTCGATGTACTCACAAATCGCAGCACTTTCCGACATCATGATGCCATCCAGGCGCAACACGGGCACTTTAGCCGCTGGATTACGACGCAAGAAATCTGGGTCAGCTTCCCAATAGCGCTCTTCTACCAGCTCAACCTCGATTTTCTTTTCGGCAAGGCTAAGCCGAACCTTGCGGCAGAAAGGCGAAAGAGGGACATGAAAAAGACGGGCCATAAGGTTTCCAAGGTCAAATAGGGTGGTAACCCTCAATGCCTTGGAATTCAGATGTTTTCAACTCTCGAAACACGCTGAACGTCCATCCGCGCGAATTGTGGCCGCTCCGTCCATAATTTGCGAGGTCCGTCTGCGGATAAAATCTGTTGGCCTTGACGCCGAGCGCGTCTTTGGTGAAGGCAAGATCGCCGCCAGACGCGCGGCTTGTGTTGGGCTAAGCGCTTCTGGTCCGACACCGAAATAGTGACGAGACGCGGCTTCGACGCCAAAGACCCCTTCATCAAATTCAGCGATGTTCAGATAGACCTCAATGATTCGCCGTTTCGACCAAACCGCTTCAACCAACGGCGTCATTAGCGCCTCTAGGGCTTTGCGCGT
The DNA here is from genome assembly GCA_023301665.1 of Ascidiaceihabitans sp. GTDB lineage: Bacteria > Pseudomonadota > Alphaproteobacteria > Rhodobacterales > Rhodobacteraceae > Ascidiaceihabitans. Next base: position 1,338 of record JALZUL010000262.1, on the reverse strand, counting down.
ATAATTGCGCCCATGCCACAAGAACACATTCTTGACCGTTTGTTGAGAAATCGTGGAGGCACCACGTGCGCCGCCAGCAGCAATCGCTGTCTTGATAGCGTTCAGATCAAACCCCCAGTGTTGACAGAAATTGGCATCTTCAGCTGCGACAACCGAACGTGCCATGACCGGTGCGATCTCATCAATCGACACCCATTCATGGTCAACGCCACCCAAGCGACGTGATTCTTGGCTCATGTAAATTGTCGTGGGTGGGTTTACGACTGCACCCAATACGATCAATGCCATGCAAAGCACAAAGACAGCGCAAAGCGCGCGAAAGCTCTGCCAAAACAACCAACGCACAGGGCTACGGCGTTTTTTGGGCTTGGTCTTTGCTTTGGTTTTTTTGGTGCTGACTGCCTTACTCATCAGGCAGCTATAACGCTCAAGGCTAAATCAGGAAAGCCTTGAGCGCCTTAGAGTGGCCAGTATTAAACAACCAATACTGGCCACTATCTTTTTGTGGCTTATTCCGCTGGAATAGCCGCGTCCTCGATTTCTAGAGGAGCCGCCAAGTGAACCAACATCTCTTTCGGGCAGATTTGTAGGAATTTGGCCTGCTCTGTATCCCAATGTTGCAGAATATCAGCAGCTTTGCGGCTGCCTGTTTCTTTAACATGCGATTCGAGAAGATCTTTGAGCTGGTTGACCCAATGCGGAACTGTGACTGGGCAAGTGACCAAGGTCTCGTGGTTGATCAAGGCCGGAGCGGCCCCTTCAGGGTCGTACAAATACGCCATACCGCCCGTCATGCCTGCGCCAAAGTTGGCACCGATCGACCCAAGGATCACCGCAACACCGCCGGTCATATATTCACAACCGTTAGAGCCACAGCCTTCGATCACAACTTTTGCACCGGAATTGCGCACTGCAAACCGTTCGCCCGCACGCCCTGCTGCAAACAAGTAACCGTCAGTCGCACCGTAAAGAACCGTGTTCCCGATAATGGTATTGTCTGCCGCAACGATAGGTGTCGCCATTGGTGGGCGCACAACGATGGTACCACCAGACAGGCCTTTGCCAACGTAATCGTTCGCATCACCCGAAACCTCAAGTTTCAGACCAGGTGCTGCGAATGCGCCAAGAGATTGACCAGCAGAGCCTTGTAGCTTGACCGTCAAGTGATCCGGTTGCAGCGTGTTGCGCATCCCAAAATTCTTAACGATGTGGCTAGACGTCCGTGTGCCAACGGTACGGTGGGTATTTTGCACCGCATAGCTCAGCTGCATCTTCTCACCATCTTCAAGGAACGGCACAGCGTCCTTGACGATTTGGGCATCAAGCGTGTCCGGCACT
>JALZUL010000261.1 GCA_023301665.1 Ascidiaceihabitans sp. | reverse complement strand
AAGCAACAGTCGGTTTTGTTTGATAAGGGGCCGTTGGGAACGGGCTCTGCTTTTCGTGATCCAGTCGAGATTATAGAGGCCTCGGAACCCCATGATGTTGGGACAGCGCTTGAAGCGATGAAACGCGCGCAGGCGGCAGGCTATTGGTTGGCAGGTGTGGCCAGTTATGAGCTTGGCTATGCGCTGACGCCCAAGCTTGCAGACAAGTTGCCACAAAAATGCGGTGAGCCACTCTTGCAGTTCGGGGTGTTTGATGGTGTTTCACCTGCTGAAACCGCGCCTAGTGAACAACCGGTTGAGCTTAACGATTTTGTACCAGATTGGGATTTCGAAACCTATAGCGATGCATTCGACGTGGTGCATAACTACCTGAAAAGTGGTGACATCTATCAGGCAAATTTGACGTTCCCTTTGCGTGCAACAGTGCGTGGGGATCTAGGTAGTCTTTATCAAAGGCTCATAAGCAAACAACCTGTACCTTACGGGGCATACGTCAATCTGGGCGAGATGACATTGTTGTGCCGCTCGCCTGAGCTGTTCTTTGCCCTGTCGCCAGAGAGACAGTTGCGCACACGGCCCATGAAAGGGACCATTAAGCGCGGTGGAACGGCTGCGGAAGATGCCGCGCTCAAGACAGAGCTGGCCCAGTCTGAAAAAGACCAAGCTGAAAACCTGATGATCACCGACCTGCTGCGCAATGACTTTGGCCGCATCGCCAAAATTGGCAGCGTAAAAGTACCGTCACTGTTCGAAGTCGAAAGCTACGCGACTGTTCATCAGATGGTGTCAGAGGTGACTGCAGAGCTGCTACCAGACAGTAGCCTGACAGATATTCTCACGGCGGTCTTCCCATGTGGGTCGATCACCGGCGCGCCCAAAATTCGCGCGATGGAGATTTTGTCAGAGCTAGAACCAAACGCGCGCGATGCTTATTGCGGTGCGATTGGCTGGATTGCGCCAAACGGGGCAATGGAATTCAACGTGGCGATCCGAACGCTCAAATGCAGCCCTGATGGTCAGGTGACGCTAAATGTTGGCGGCGGCGTGGTGTATGACAGCACCGCCAAAAGCGAATACCGCGAAGCATTGCTCAAGGCACAGTTCGCGCGGGTCTAGTCAATTCGTTTAAAGGCGACGCACCATAAAATAGTCATCTCGCGACGTGCCATCAACTCGGACACTGTCGCGGTGAGTTGCGCAGCGGGTAAAGCCGTGGCGCTCGTAAAAAGCAAGCGCGCGGGTATTTTCCGTATCTACAAACAATTCAAGTTGGGCCAACCCGTCAGCTTCGGCGTCTTGAATAACCCCTTGCATCATTTGTGATGCGGCACCTTGCCCTTGATGAGGGGGCGCGACGTAGAATGGACCAACCTCGGCGCGGTGGCAGATGCGGGATAACGTCTGACGATGATAGCCACAAAAACCGACAAGCTCTTGGCCCGTGAAAACTCCGCGATAGGTTCCGCTGCTCAAAATTTCACGGCACCGGTCATTATCAGCGCTTTCAGCTTCTTGCGGCGTGACCAGAAACCCCAGTGGGAAATCACGAACCCCTTTGAGGCGCAAAATGCGCCAAAGCTCGGCGTGATCAGGAATGAGTTTTTGGTAAGTATAGTTTTTCATAGACCCATCCAATCCGAAAGCAGGGGGATGCGGTAACGATAGGATGGGTGCATTGCTATGAAAAGGGATCGGACCAAGAAAGGTCGCAAGGTTCCCCCGCGCGCCCGTGTTTCAGGCGCGAGGGGGGGGATGGGCTTAGCTTAGCTCTGCAAGGCGCGCCATGGCGTCTTTGAGCTTGGCTTCTTCCGCTTCGCGGAGCGCAAGGTTCGCCTTGGTCTCTTCGATCACAGCCGCAGGTGCGCTGTCGGCGAATTTGGGGTTGTTCAAACGGCCACGCAGGCCACCCAGTTCTTTCGCCAACTTGCCCAGTGTTTTCTCAAGCCGCGCTTTTTCTGCAGCGACATCGATGATGCCATCAAGGGGCAGACCAAATGCACCGCCACTGACAGCCAAGGCCGCTGTGCCTTTGGGCATTTCATCGACCGATGTCAGGCTTTCAATCCGAGCAAAGCGTTTGATCAGCGCCTCGTTTTGCGTCCACGCAGCGGTGGCTGCTGCGTCCATGCCCACAACAACCAATGGTACGAAATCACCACCTGGCACGTTCATTTGTGCGCGCGCAGAGCGGATCGCCTCGATCATGGCAACAGTCCACGACAGATCAGCATCCGCTTGCGGATCAATCAAATCGGCAGCCGTATAGGTGGGCCAATCAGTGTGCACCAACATCTTAGGACGTTCTTTTGCGCCCCAAAGTTCTTCGGTCACAAACGGCATGATTGGGTGCAACAAGATCAGGCATTGATCGAAAGCCCACGCATATGTCGCCTTGGTTTCTGCCGCCGCAGCCGCATCATCACCGTCTAGGACGGGTTTGGTGAACTCCAGATATTGCGAGCAGAAGGTGTTCCAAACAAAGCTGTAAAGCGTGCTCGCTGCATCGTTAAAGCGATAGGTCTCAAGCGCTGCGTCTACGGCTTCGCGGGTCTTGGCGATTTCACCCTTAATCCATTTGTTCAGCGGCAGATTGGTCTCAGGCACGCTGTCGGAATGGGGCACGCCATAGGTGCCTTTGAAATCGCCGTAGGTGCCGGCGTTCCACAGCTTGGTGACAAAGTTGCGGTAGCCCTCGATCCGTTTGGTATCGAGCTTTAGCGCACCACCAAGGGAGGCCATGGACGCATTGGTAAAGCGCAGCGCGTCAGCACCGTATTCATCGATGATGTCGAGCGGGTCGATGACGTTGCCCGTTGATTTGCTCATCTTCTTGCCATTCGCATCGCGGACAAGCCCGTGCAGGTAGACGGTGTTGAACGGGATTTCATCAACCACAGCCAGCTGCATCATCATCATCCGCGCGACCCAGAAGAACAGAATGTCCTGTCCGGTGATCAGGTCAGAGGTCGGGAAGTATTTCGCGAGCTCGTCCGTTTCTTCGGGCCAACCCAATGTGCCGATGGGCCAAAGGCCGGAGGAGAACCATGTGTCAAGAACGTCGGGGTCGCGATAGAGCGGCATTTTGACGTTGAAGTGTGTTGTTTCACCCATCTGTGCTGCGATGCTGGCATCATTAACTTCCGTCACATTCTCGACGACGCGGGACCCTCTGTCTATCGTGTGGTTCGGGGCGATTCTAAAGTAGTAGGCGCGCGCCTTTTCTGCGGCGTCTTCGAAGGTGGCGCCACAAAACGCGACGGGCTTGTCCATATCCCAGTTGAGCTTGCCATCGATGACGTTGAGATCAGGCCCGTACCAGACCGGGATTTGGTGGCCCCACCAGAGCTGACGCGAGACGTAAAGCACGTTTTCAACCGGGTGATGAAAGCGCTAGTCAGCGGTGGTAAAACCGGGGAAGTTGAAGAAGCACAAAACTGGAAAAACCAGATTATCG
>JALZUL010000260.1 GCA_023301665.1 Ascidiaceihabitans sp. | reverse complement strand
AACCCTCAACAACAACGTCGTCGTCACCGGCAGTTCTGCCAAAGCTGTGGGCAAACCCCCAAAGCCGCCAACAGCCCCCATCGCAGCGCCAACGGCCGAATTTAACCAACCGGCTTGATCCGGCACAACATCGCGGGATTTATGAGCTGCAGTCATCGCATGGTTCAAGGCAGACACCGTCGCGTCTTGCAACCCGTCTTGTACAGCTTGCGGCAAACGCTGGATCAGCCCGTCTGCCTGCGACCCCAATGTATTGAGCAAATCGATACCGATACCGCCCGCCTTGGAATAGCGCGCCGCCAAAGCATCTAATTCAGCCTCAACATCAACCTCGGTCATTGTCGTTGTCATAACCGTCAACTTTGTCATGCAGCACACCCCCTAGGGTTTTAAGATCGGTATCGTCTCGCAGTTTTTCAAGCCTCAAAGCGGCACACATCACCGCACACCCCATCCCAAGCACCACTTTGCAAAGCATGCCCCAACACACGGGCCGGATTGGTCGGAGGCGGCATAACCACCCCTTGCAAAAGCTCAAACCCAAACTTGCCGTAATACGGCGCATCCCCAACCAACATCACGCGCGCCCAACCTTGGGCCTTTGCGATCTTCAAGCTCGCACGCATCAACTGCCCCCCCAACCCCTCACTTTGTCGGGTCGGGTGCACAGCAACTGGCCCAAGCAGCAACGCCGGTGTTTTCCCTACAAGCACAGGCCAATACCGGATCGCTCCTGCCAACACACCATCGACGTCCCGCGCCACTAAGCTAAGTTTAGAAACCGGCGGCACATCATCACGCAATCGATATGACGACAACGCCTCGCGCCCCGGCGCAAAGCACAAATCATAAAGCGCTTCGACTTCCCACCAGTCGTCATCATGTTCAGGGGTTAAGTCGTACATTTGCTAACACGTTTGAAAATTTGGAGCCGCACGTCGATTGAGTCGCGGTTGGGTATGGCCCCCGAAGTAACATGACGTTACCTCTTTGCCAAATACCGAAAACTCAAAGTCACAAGGTGCATTTTATGTTCTACCGCCCAAAAGACGGTCACCCCTTGCCGCACAATCCCTTCAACGCCATTGTCACGCCCCGCCCCATCGGCTGGATCTCAACCCGAGACAGCCAAGGGCGCAACAATTTGGCCCCCTATTCTTTCTTTAACGGTGTCGCTTACACCCCGCCCCAAGTGATGTTCGCCTCAACGGGCACCAAAGAAGATCAAGACAACAGCAAAGACACCCTCGCCAACATCCGCGAGACAGGTGTATTTTGCGTGAACGTCGTCGAAGCCGCGATGCGCGACGCGATGAACGCCTCCTCCGCAAGTCTGGGTAAGAACGATGACGAATTTCTCCATGCTGGCCTCACGGCACTCGAAAGCGAAACCATCAATTGCCCGCGCATCGACGGGGTGCCCGCAACCTTAGAATGCAAGATGACCCAAGTCGTCCAAATCGAAGGGGCCAGCAACTTTGTGGTCTTTGGCGAAGTCACCGGCATCCACATGCGCGACAGCGCAATCGTGGACGGTCGCTTTGATGTCAGCACCTTCCGGCCCCTCTCTCGACTAGGCTACCGCGACTATTCAATTGTGGAAAACGTATTTGAACTGACACGCCCCGACGATTGATCACCATAAGGCTCAACAAAAGTAAAAAGCCGCAGATTTTACTCTGCGGCTTTTGTTCTATCTCAGTGGATGGGCCGGTCGCTGGGTCCATTGATCTTGGACCAACAGATCCTCCAGCCCTTAGTGACCACCCAAAATCCCCGTACGCACAGAATAATCCGCCGCAACCTGATACTCGGGATCGTCGTCGCTATCGACCATCAAGTGACCCGCTGTGGTCAGCAATTGATGGCAGTCACGGCTCAAGTGACGCAACTGAATGTTCTTGCCTGCGGCCTGATACTTCGCAGCAATGGCTTCAATCGCCTGCAATGCAGATTGATCCGCAACACGGCTGTCCCCGAAATCAATGATCACCATGTCCGGATCTGTTTCGACCTCAAACAATTGGCTGAACCCATCAGCTGACCCAAAGAACAACGGCCCCTGAATCTCATAGACCTTCGCGCCGTCCTCGTCCTTCAAAATGCAGGTCTTGGCATGAATGCGCGTTGCGTTTTTCCATGCATACGCCAGCGCGCTCACGATCACACCAACAACAACCGCAACAGCCAAATCTTCCATCACAGTCACAACCGTTACCAAGATGATGACAAAGGCATCCGTCAAAGGCACCTTGCGCAAAATGGTGAGAGAGTTCCAAGCAAACGTCCCAATCACAACCATGAACATCACGCCCACAAGCGCCGCCAACGGGATCAACTCAATCACGCTAGAGCCAACCAAAATGAACAACAGCAAAAACACCGCCGCCGCGATCCCAGCAACACGGGTACGACCGCCAGATTTCACATTGATCATCGACTGACCAATCATCGCGCAACCGCCCATGCCGCCAAAGAAACCCGTCACAGTATTTGAAACACCCTGCGCAATACATTCTTGGCTCGCACCGCCACGTTTGCCCGTCATGTCACCAACCAAATTCAACGTCAGAAGGCTCTCGATCAAACCAATCGCCGCCAAGATCACCGCATAAGGCAGGATGATCCAAAGCGTCTCAAGCGTGAATGGCGCAAGCGCCGTGCCGTAAAGACCAACGCCTTCACCAAACGGATTGTGCGGCAGCGGGAAACCACCGCTGATTGAGGCCAAATCGCCAACACGTGGTACATCCAAACCAAGCGCAATCACCACAATCGCGACAATACCAATACCCGCCAAAGGTGCCGGAATAAGCTTGGTCACTTTGGGCGTGCCCCAGATGATCACCATCGTCGCGAACACCAAACCAAGCATCATAAACATCGGCGCACCAGACAACCATTCGCCGCCCGTCATGCCATGACCATCACTCACAACAGAACCAGGCACCTTAAACTGCGTCATCTGCGCCAGAAAAATAACAATCGCGAGGCCATTCACAAAGCCCAACATCACCGGATGCGGCACCAAACGAATGAACTTACCCCACTGCATGACACCGGCAAACACCTGCAAAAGCCCCATCAAAATCACCGTGGCAAACAAATACTCAACGCCGTGCTGAGCCACCAAAGCCACCATCACAACCGCCAAAGCGCCAGTGGCCCCAGAAATCATCCCCGGACGACCGCCAAACAGCGCCGTGATCAAGCCCACCATAAAGGCGGCATAAAGACCAACCAACGGGTTCACCCCCGCAACAAAGGCAAA
>JALZUL010000259.1 GCA_023301665.1 Ascidiaceihabitans sp. | reverse complement strand
CGACATTCAAGTCTTTCACTCTGACAGCAAACGGTGTGATGACGCGCAATGAATGTGTGATCGAATTGACTGGTGACGACGCAAACGCCACTGTTGGCGGTGCCTGCATGGGCGACGGCGATTTTCATCACGATGATACAGTGTTCATCACCCATGACGCGGTAAACTGTGAGAGCCGTCAGGTTTTCAAAAAGGTGCTGCGCAACGGGGCGACGGGCGTGTTCCAAGGTAAAATCTTGGTCAAAGAAGGCGCACAAAAGACGGATGGTTATCAAATCAGCCAATCTTTGCTGCTGGATGGGGACAGCCAGTTCTTGGCCAAACCTGAGCTTGAGATTTACGCTGATGATGTGATTTGTTCACACGGTTCGACCACTGGGGCGATTGATGAGACGGCGTTGTTTTATCTTCAATCACGTGGTGTGTCCAAAGCCGTTGCGACCGATTTGTTGACGCTGTCTTTCTTGTCTGAAGCGGTTGAGGAAATTGAAGACGAAGCATTGCGCGACGAAATCAACGACCGCATGACTGCGTGGTTGGAACGGCGCCGCAGCTGATGTCAGTCACAACCGACATCAAGGCGAGCTATCGTGGGCCTGGGCGCGTGGTGACACGGCTGCTAGAGCAGGGACGGCGCGAGGGTTTCGCGCTCAACATCCTGATCTTTGCGTGCATCGTCATCTTTATCGCCCAAGCCCCGTACCAATCGCGCGAGGCGCATTTCAATCCAGACGTGCCGTTGATGGCGCGGATGTATTGGAGCGCGTTCTTGTGGATCTTCTTGGTGCCACTGTTGCTTTATGCGTTTGCTGCACTTGTGACTGGGTTGGCCCGTTTGGCGGGTCGTCCGCTCACAGGCTATGGCATTCGCCTTAGTTTGTTCTGGGCGCTACTTGCCAGCAGTCCTGTAATTTTGTTGCTTGGCTTGATCGCCGCCTTTATCGGACCGGGGGCTGGCCTTCAGCTTGTTGGCCTGATCTGGTTGGCAAATGTGCTATGGTTTTGGATCGCAGGTCTGCGCGCAGCTGAGGGGGTCGGGGAATGAACCTGACAACTCCGGTGCTGAGCGCACTTACCATTCTAAGTCTGCGCAATCCAAAAGAGGCTGCACAGCAGATTATTGCTGCAGGCTTTCGTCGGGATATTTTATGGTCCTTTTTGGTTCTGATCAGTATCGCAAACGCTGTTTTGGTCTGGGTTTCTAATGTTCTGACGGGTCCGACACCGGAACAGATCGAACAGATGCCTATCGTAATGCCTAACTTTGTATTCAGCCCTTTGTTTGCCTTTATCATTCTGGCCGGCGCGCTGGTGATCATGGTCCATGTGCTGCATTGGATCGGCTCTGCGATCGGCGGACAGGGCAGCTTGGAAAATATGCTATCCGTGTTGGTGTGGTTGCAATGCATGCGTTTGATCGCTCAGGTGGTTTTACTGATCCTTCTTTTAGCAGCGCCACCACTTGCAAGTATATTTGGCCTCACTGTGAGCGTCTTGAGTATCTGGATCTTGGTTCATTTCGTAAATGAGGCCGCTGAACTCGGATCAGTCTTTAAAACCGTTGGCGTTTTACTGACTGCAATGGTTGGTATCATTCTTGGCCTAAGCTTTATCCTGACTATCACTGGTCTTGCCAATATGGGAATTGACGGACATGTATGATGTCGCAAAAGTACGGGCAGATTTTCCAATTCTGTCACGCGAAGTAAACGGCAAACCATTGGTTTACCTAGACAACGGTGCGTCTGCGCAAAAGCCACAGGTGGTAATCGATAGCATCACACGTGCCTATGGGCACGAGTATGCAAACGTCCACCGTGGTTTGCATTACCTGTCAAACCTTGCGACGGATAATTACGAGGCTGTGCGGGGCAAGATCGCGAAATTCCTGAATGCGGGTTCTGAAAATGATATCGTGTTCAACTCGGGCACGACTGAGGGGATCAATATGGTCGCCTACGGTTGGGCGATGCCGAACCTGAAAGCGGGTGACGAAATCATCCTAAGTGTGATGGAACACCATGCCAATATCGTGCCATGGCATTTCTTGCGCGAACGCCAAGGTGTGGTTTTGAAATGGGTCGATGTGGATGCAACAGGCGCGTTGGATCCACAAGCGGTGCTTGATGCAATCACACCCAAAACCAAACTCATCGCGGTAACGCAGATGTCGAACGTTCTTGGCACCAAAGTGGATGTGAAAGCCATCTGCAAAGGGGCACATGAAAAGGGCGTAGCTGTACTGGTCGATGGATCACAATCCGCCGTGCACATGCCGGTAGATGTCCAAGACATCGACGCCGACTTTTTCGCAATCACGGGTCACAAACTTTACGGCCCGTCAGGGTCTGGCGCGATCTACATCAAACCCGAACGCATGGCCGAAATGCAACCGTTCTTGGGTGGCGGTGATATGATCCGTGAAGTGTCCAAAGATGGTGTGATCTACAACGATGCTCCGATGAAGTTTGAGGCCGGAACCCCCGGTATCGTACAAATGATCGGCCTAGGCACAGCGATCGATTACATGATGGATCACGGGATGGAGGCAATCTCTGCCCATGAAGACAGCCTGCGCGATTATGCGGTGTCTAAGCTTGCAGGGCTCAATTGGATCCAAGTCCAAGGGACAACAGCCGATAAGGGCGCGATCTTTAGCTTTACCATGGACGGCGCCGCACACGCGCATGACATTTCAACGATCTTAGACAAAAAGGGCGTCGCGGTGCGGGCAGGGCAGCATTGCACCGGTCCTTTGATGGAGCACCTTGGCCTAAACGCCACATGCCGCGCATCCTTTGCGATGTACAACACCACGGATGAGGTGGACGTTTGGATCGATGCGCTTGAATTGGCACATGATCTGTTTGCCTAAGGTTTTAGACCACTTATAAATTTAGCAATTGCAGCGCCACAGCTGCAAAGCTATACCGCAAAACAATGGTCCCGTAGCTCAGCTGGATAGAGTACTCGCCTCCGAAGCGAGGGGTCACAGGTTCAAATCCTGTCGGGACCACCATTTCAAAGAAATTGCAGCTCGGATCCCTTTCGGTCGCGTGTCAAAGGCTCACAAAATCAAGTGTTGTCTCGAGCGGACTTGCCCCCCTTTGATATCAAGGGGAACATCTCGCTCAAGCTCACAAAATAGATCACCACGCTTTGCGATTAAAGCGAGGTGCTCACATTCTGCGCCATTTCCATCAGGCGTTCGTTGTCGATGTCGCCAACAATCATGTAATTAAATTCGCCATCCGACCAGTGGATTGTGGGCAAACCTGATAAGGTTTCAAAAGCGAAATCTTTAGCAACAGCGGCTTTGGGGCGAATAGCGCAAAGCGCGACCGGCTTACCATCTACCGTCAGATAGGCCATTTGAACCAAAGGCGCATCTTTGTAACCAAGGATTTGCGCGCGCAACAGTTTCATACCATCAAGATCACCAACCGCATTCAACGGCAAATCACGTCCCAATGCAGCTTCGCTTTTGCTGAGCTGGTTTGCGATCTGATCGTCGCTAGCGCTGACGGCTTCAAGGGTCTCGGTCACATAAAGTGCTTGATAGGACGCCACTTGGTCCTGCCAACGCCATGCGGGTTTTTCCTCAACAGGGGGCGCAGAAAACGAATACGCACCAACCGCAAATGCAACCACAGCAGCCACACTGGCCCATTGCCAAGGTGCTTGTGCGCGCACCGGTGCCGGCTTTGCAGGTTTGGCGGCTAAAACGTGATGTTCCAAATCTTGTAGGCGTTCAGGTGTTGGCACTGCATCAAAGACCGCGCGCAAAGCGCCTGCTTGCGTGTGTTCTAACGCCAAAAGACGGCTCTCAAGCGCCGGATCAATCGCGATCTGCTCTTCAAGCGCATCAGCGATTTCAATATCAAGAGTCCCTGCAAGATAGTCTTGCAATTGTGCATCACTATACATCAGCGGGCTCCTTTTTGTTGTGCGGTATCGGTGTCATTTGACAAAATCGAACCCAGTTTGCGTCGCGCGGTCGAGAGGCGGCTCATAATGGTTCCAATCGGAATATCCAAAATTTCTGCCGCTTCACGATAGCTGTACCCCTCGACCAGAACCAACAAAACAACGTTACGTTGCGCTTCTGGCAAGGTCATCACTGATGTAAACACTTCACGCGCGTAAATATTCATTTCTGTGGGTAAAATATCCGCAGCAATGTCTAATCCTGCAGTTGTATCCAAAGATTGCGTCTGGCGCAGCGCTTTGGCGCGCAGATCATTATACCAAAGCGAGCGGCAAATGGTCATGAGCCAACGTTTCACACCGCTTCCATCATAAACCTGATGACGACGCTCCAAAGCACGTACACAGGTACGTTGCGATAGATCATCGGCCAAATCAGCAGATCCAGACAGTGAGACTGCGAACCTCCAAAGGCTCGGCAAGGACGATACAATAGCGGCCTGTAGGTCGTTTTCAGAGATTTCTTCCATCTGTTTCGAATAATCTCCGGTGTTTGAGCGTTAGTATAGTGCGCCAACGACGCGAGGTCGGGTGTACAACAAAAACCTACGAGGTAAAAATGACAAAATTTTTAACAACGACAGCCTTCGCATTGTGTGTAACAGCTTCATCTGCCTTGGCACAAGATTGGACATTAAATGCTGACGCGTCCCGTTTGGCTTTTGGCTCGATCAAGAACAGCTTCATTGGCGAAGCTCATTCTTTTGAAGGTCTGTCCGGCTCAGTCAACGCCAAGGGTGATGTTGCCATCGATATCCCGCTTGGCGGGGTTGCCACGAATATTGATATTCGCAACGAACGTTTGATCGAATTCGTGTTCAACAATGCCCCGTCCGCCACGCTTTCCGCGAACTTTGACATGAAAGCGCTGAAATCACTGCGCCCGGGTGACACGACAACCATGGAATTGGATGCGGTTCTTTCCCTGCTTGGCAATGATGTTGATGTCTCAACAGAAGTCTTCGTGGCCCGTCTTTCTGGTGGAAGCGTCATGGTCACCACCAATGATATGATCTTTTTAGATACCGAAGAATTGGGGATTGATGGCGGTATCGACAAGCTACAAGAGCTTGCGAGCCTCGACAGCATCGCCCGCGCGACACCAATTACCGTGCGTTTTGTGTTTGATCGGTAGTTTGGCGAATGGGGCGGCGGTCAAATGCCGCTCTTCCTGCCACCTTGATCGGTTTTATAACGAGTGCACCATGTTCGGTTCGTTGTTCAGTGTCTGGGGTCACTGTCTGAATTTTAGTCAGGCAGTTTGGTCCAGAATGACGATTTATGCCCATGCTGTTGGCGCAAGGCATCAAGATATTGCGCGTGTGTTAGGCGGTTGTTGTAATCGATTCCATCGATGTCAGCAGCCGCACACTCGCTTATCATATCAACAATTGCGCCGTATCGCGCCCGTTGCCCTTCCCACAGCACATAATTGATCATGCAGCGCCAGGCCAAAACCGCAGCAAGCGGGTGCTTGTCACGCAATGCTTCCGCCGCGGCGCTCAATACTTCGTGCTGATCCCCATCCAGTGCATTCACACGTGCTTCAATCAATGCGCCGGCACGCCGGTGATCGGGCCACGCCATCAAAAAGGCGAGGGCTGCAGTCGCATCGCCAAATTCCATCGCATGTGCTTTGGCAGCCTCTTCATGCTCGAGGTCATCAAAGTCAGGCAACACCTTTAGATAGTCGCGCAGCATTCCACTATTCAAAGTGCGGCAGAAACAGCTCCAACGATGATCCTGTGCATCCTCCAGCCGATCCAATGCCAGCAAACAAGCGATATAGGCAGTGTCCCATTCCCTTAGGATCGGTCGCGATGTTTTCGGCTCTGCGTTGAGCAAAACCTCCAAGCTTTCGGCGTTTTGCCCCTTTGACATCATTAAATTCGCAATCTGCGCCGCGATTTTGGGGCTTTTGAGGTCAGCCGCACTGTATTGAGCGATATAGGCGTCCATATCACCCTGCGCTGTTGCGATCTGTTGCAGGCTTGTTTTGATCAACTTGGCTTTTTGATCCACTTGGTAATTGCCACCTGAGCTGCGCAAATCACGCAGAAACCGAAGCGCTTCATGGTCATCACTTTCGACGACAGGGGCACCTTGATAGTCCAAAACCAGCTTTTTCAGGTGGTTCAGCCCTGCATCACCCAATGTGGGCGCGAGGATTGCGATCACCCCGTCAAATTCGCCAAAGCTATTGTCGCGCACAACCTCCCAAATCTGTGCGGCAAGCGTGTCGGGCGCAATCACGGCACGTGGACCAATCGTCTCAAACTGCGCAAGTGCAGCGTGGAAAACCTCAGCAATTTCGCCACGACTGTCATCGACACGGCTATAGACTGACGGGGCCAATTCAATAAATTCCCAAAGCAATTCAAAGGCGAGAGTAGGGGACCCCTCCGCGATTTTATCAGTGATCATGGCTGATTGCGTGCTTAGGTCCTTGATAAGCGACTTGCGCTTGCGCCAACCGACATAACTGGTGGAGCGGCGAATTGACGTCAGGCGTTTGCGCACATCACGCGCCAGTTCTTCGGGACCTAGGCTGTGGCTTAGCTCTAACCTGAGGCGGCGTTTGATCAACGCGCTTCCCGCACTCACTTCCATCAACAATTGCGCCAGCCGTTCGGCACCAAGCGCGGTTAGGTTTGCTTCGTTCAGGGTTTTCTTTGACATGATCGTTTTTCGCATTGGCTGGCGCAGAATGAAAGAGACACATCAAAGACTGCGGTGTTTCAAGCGGACAAAGAAAAAGCGCCCCAAAAGGCGCTCTCACATTTGCTTCATCTTAGCGAGGCAGGTTTAGCTGCCCCATGTGCGGATAACGCCGCTGTCCATGTGAACAAAGTTTGAACCTGAATAGCGACCAACACCGCCGCCTTTACAGGCCGCCGCCGCACGCGCCATCTGGCTGACAGAACGTGTAGACAATCGCAGATCAGCTGCTTTGCCTTGCATGTGCAGGGAATTCTTTGCCACACCGCTTGAACGACGACGCAACATCGCGTTGGTCTGTGGGCTGCGATATCCTGACAACAGCATGTAAGGTTCGTTTGCATCCATCAAGTTATGTGCCGCGGCCATAACATCAACTGTGCGCAAATCGATTGAAATAACGCCGTCCGTGCGCCAGTCGCGCATGAAGTAGTTCACTTCTTTAACGGCGTCTTTGATGTAGTGTCCTTCGATCCAATAGATCATGTCGATGCGTTCGCCTGTACGACCAGAGAACATGCGGATGCGGCGTATATCGCCTGCACCGCGTAAAACACCCGCTGCATTGGAAAAGGTAGGGGCTGCTGTGACCGTTGTCGCTGCGAAAGCACCTAACAACGCGCGCCGGGTCATATTCCCCGAATTGCTCAGTAAAGCCATAGTATTAACGTGTCCCGTTCGCCTTTTGCCCGTGATGTTACACGGACGATTCATCTCGTCCCCAGATGCAACACTGTTATGGCATAACCCGAATCGTTAACCAAGCAATGAATCCGGTGAACATAAAGTATCAATAGTTTTAGGCAGTTTTTTGCGCAAATTTTGCCCAAAGCGGCAAAATGGCCAACAGCTTGGCGACTGTGGGTCACACTATTTAAGAAGCAAGAGATTCTTATCGTTTAAGCGCAAATGTGAATGGACAACACTTTGAGCATCAAAGAAAATAGGGCCATGAACTATTTTTAGGTTTTCGAGTTGGGGAAAAACATGTCGTTTCGTATGTTTAGAGTAACATCAATTGTGGCGTTATCGCTGATGGTGTTTGGACTGTTTGCAAGTCCAAATCCTGCGTCCGCGCAAGTCACTGCATTTAAACAAGCGGTCGCTGAAGCCGCTGCACGCGATAAAGATATCGCAGCATTCTATCAAGCCAATGGCTACAAAGGCATTTGGACAGGGCGCGCAGGTCGCGATCGCACACGTCGCCAAACGCTTATTGAGGTTTTGTCACAAGCATCTGTTCACGGCCTGCCAGCCGCGCGCTACGATGTTCAAGGTCTTCAAGAGAAAATGAAAGCAGCCCGCGGTCCACGTGAACGCGGCGCGCTTGAGGTCGAAATCAGCCGCGTATTCTTGCAGTATGCACGTGATCTTCAAACGGGCATTTTGATCCCGGGTCGCGTGGACAGCGCGATTGTACGTCAGGTGCCATACCGCGACCGTACGTCGTATTTGGTGAACTTCGCCAAGTCATCTCCAGCAGGTTTCTTCAAGGCTTTGGCCCCGAAGACAATGGAATACAACGCCTTGATGAAGGAAAAGCTGCGTCTTGAGCGTTTGGTCGCCAATGGCGGTTGGGGCCCTAAGGTTCCAGCAAAATCCCTAGAACCAGGTCAATCAGGTCCATCCGTTGTCGCGATGCGCAACCGCCTTATGGCAATGGGTTTCTTGAACCGCTCAGCGTCACAAGCTTATGACGACAACTTGAAATCTGCCGTCCAGCAGTTTCAGCTGGCACATGGTCTTTCCACAGACGGCGTCGCCGGTACCGGCACAATGATCGAAATCAACAAAAGCGTTGAGGCGCGCATGCAATCCATCATCGTTGCGATGGAGCGTGAGCGTTGGTTCAATCAAGAGCGCGGCGCACGCCACGTGTTGGTGAACATTCCTGATTTCACAGCTAAAATTATGGACAACAACAAAGTGACGTTCCAAACGCGCTCTGTTGTGGGTGCTAATGAATCTGACCGCCCAACACCAGAATTCTCTGATGTTATGGAATATATGGTCATTAACCCTAGCTGGTATGTT
>JALZUL010000258.1 GCA_023301665.1 Ascidiaceihabitans sp. | reverse complement strand
CGTGGGGGTGACCACGTTATGCTGATGGGGTTAAATCAATCTTTGGTAGATGGAGAGACGATTTCGGTTACGTTTGAGTTTGAAAATGCCGAAGATGTAACAGTAGAAATCGCGGTAGATAACGGGCGAAAGCCAGCCGTAAAAGACGCGCATGCGGACCATTCTGGGCATTCAGATCACTCTAAGCATAAAGAACACGCAGACCATTAACTGGGCCCAAAGCGTACTGAGTAGCCGGTTCTTTCTTTTCCGGCTACTTATTCAAGATTTCCGAAACCCATTGCGGCACGGTTTCGCTGGCTTTGCCAAATCTGGTCTCATCGAATTGAGAAACGACCGCTGAGGGTTCGAGATTTAATTCGATTGTATGCGCCCCATAATGTGAGGCCATTTCGACGAAGCCAGCGGCAGGGTAGACGTTTCCCGATGTACCAATAGCCACAAAAATATCGGCTTTTGACAGGGCGCGTTCGATACGGTCCATTTGATAAGGCATTTCTCCGAACCATACGATATCTGGGCGCGCCATGGGCGCAGAGCAATTTGGGCATGAGTCAGCGACCAGCATCCTCATCGGTGCGGGCCAGCGATGATCACAGCTGGCGCAAAGCGCAGAATTCAATGCACCATGCATGTGTAAAACATGCGGGTTGCCACCGCGCTCATGCAGGTCGTCGACGTTTTGGGTGACTAGTAAGAGGTCGCCTTGATGTTGGGCCTCTAAATTGGCAAGAGCTTTGTGCGCCGTATTTGGGGCAACGCTTGCAGCTTGGGCGCGTCGCTCATTATAAAAATTTACCACGAGTTCAGGATCTCGCGCGAAACCTTCGGGTGTTGCGACATCTTCGATACGGTGTTTGGCCCATAAGCCACCGTCATCGCGAAAGGTGGAGATACCGCTTTCCGCGGAAATGCCTGCGCCTGTGAGGATCACTAGATTGGTCATGAAGTAGATGCCTTTTGCTGCTGGGAACTTTGTTCCAGATCCACCGCGATGGTACAAGTGATTGGTAGAGTTCGCGGCGCGCAAGGACGTGGTCAGCTTATCGTTTGGCGATTTCTGTGTGATCTGCAGTAAGGCGATGTGCTTAATTTTGGGTTAGTGCCTTGGTTAACAGCTATTGATTGTTTGGCGGAGCGTTAGCGAAACTTTGAGTGTTAGGAGCCGAATCGAGGTTTCGGTAAAGAATCACCTCCTAGAATCATCGGTTCACGTGGCTACCCATTTTTTTTGCATAGCTGGTATGATTTCGACTTTTATACAGAAATTTGTTGTTTTTATGACCAATCATCTACACTTCGATCATTTTTTAAGCAGATGAGGTCAATAGAATGTTAAATTAGTATGTGTGATTGATAGTAAATTGGTAGACATTGCTCACTGATTTCCTCCAGTATGCTTGGACGGGATTCGAGACGGATCCGTTTTCACTTCTGGGAGGAAGACAATGAAATCACTACGTAACACGGCTTTGGGCCTCGCGTTGGGCGTTGCAGCAGCAACAACTGCGGTAGCTGACGGTCACGCAAAAGAACTTACAATTGCGATCGTAAACAACGGCCACATGATCAACATGCAGAAAGTCGCGGAAGCATATACTGCTGAAACTGGCGTTGCATTGAACTGGGTTTCTTTGGAAGAAGGCGTTTTGCGCGAGCAAGTAACTTCTGACACAGCAACCGGCGGCGGTCAGTACGACATCATCAACATCGGCATGCAAGAAGCACCAATCTGGGGCGCAGCAGGCTGGATCGAACCACTGAACTTTGGCGCGGACTATGACGTCGACGATTTGCTGCCAGCAATGCGCAACGGTTTGTCACACGAAGGTACGCTTTATGCTGCACCTTTCTACGGCGAATCTTCAATGGTTATGTATCGTAAAGACCTCACAGACGCGGCTGGCGTATCTATTGCGGACAACGATTCATGGGACAACGTAAAAGCAGCAGCTGCTGCGATGCACGACCCAGACAACGGCGTTTACGGTGCATGCTTGCGCGGTAAGCCAGGTTGGGGCGACAACATGGCGTTCGTAACAACTGTTGTGAACTCATTTGGCGGCGCATGGTTCGACAAAGACTTCCACCCAACTCTAGAATCCGATGAGTGGAAAGCTGCGATCAACTTCTATGTTGATCTATTGGGTAACTACGGTCCTCCAGGCTCAGAAGGTAACTCCTTCAACGAGATCTTGGCTTTGTACAACGAAGGCAAGTGTGGCATGTGGATCGATGCGACAATCGCGGCTTCTTTCTTGGAAGTTGAGAACGTAGCGTACGCACAGTCTCCAAACTCTGGTAACCCAGTGGGCGCGAACTGGTTGTGGGCATGGGCGATGGCTGTTCCTGCAGGTTCACCAAACGCTGCAGAAGCAACTGCGTTCATCGAATGGGCGACTTCTAAAGAGTACATCCAAGCTGTAGGCAACCACGCTGACTTCGGTTGGTCAAAAGTTCCAACAGGTACACGTGCTTCAACTTATGAAATCTCTGAATTCAAAGCGGCTGCACCTTTCGCAGCAGCTGAGAAAGCAGCGATTGACTCAGCGGCACCAGCAGCAACAGACATCAAACCATACGTTGGTGTTCAGTTCGCAGCTATCCCTGAGTTCCCAGAAGTTGGTACAGCAGTAGCTCAAGAAATCGCAGCAGCGCTTTCCGGTGCGAAATCTGTAGACGATGCACTTGCAGCAGCACAATCTGCGGCAGACGCAATCATGTCCGAAGCGGGCTACTACTAAACCGCTTAGTTGACTAAAACAGAGGCCCGGGAAATTTTCCGGGCCTCTTGTTCCGAACAATTGATCGATTGCTTGGTCTGATATTGGCGGATGCCACAATCATTTTGGCCAAACGACCACCCGATAAAAACGAATTTCAACGCAACCCTTGCTTGTAAGGTGACTCGAGTTATGTCCGATAGAACGCTCCCCCGTATACTCCAAACACCGGCTGTCGTGCTGTTGCTGATTTGGATGCTTGTCCCTCTCAGCATGACGTTATATTTCTCATTCATTCGCTATGTGCTGAACTCTACCGTTCGCCCTGAGTGGATGACGCCTGCGCTCAGCAACTGGCGTGGCATTGGTAACTATCAGTATGTCTGGGCCCACAAAGACTTTTGGTTTGCGATCCAAAACTCAGTCTTTATTGTTGGCAGCATTTTGATCCTGACAGTTGTACTGGGCCTAGGTATCGCGGTTCTTGTTAACCGTAACTTCCCTGGACGCGGTATCGTACGTGTTTTGTTGATCTCACCCTTCTTTGTTATGCCTGCGGTTAACGGCGTTTTGTGGATCAACATGATCCTTGATCCTGTGTTAGGACTGAACGGTCTGGCGGTTGGCGGTATCAACAACATCGTAGACGGGCTACGCGACTTCCCGGTTCTGGGCTCGTTCTTTAACTTATGGCCAACATTCGAACCGATTTCGTTCCGCGCGACGCAAACATCAGCTTATGCGGTTATCATGATGGTAACATGGCAGTGGACACCTTTTGCGGTTCTGATCTTTATGACCTCTTTGCAGTCCGAAGATGAATCACAAAAAGAGGCTGCAACACTTGATGGTGCATCCGCATGGTCACAGTTCATCAACCTGACTGTCCCGCACTTGGGGCGCCCAATCGCGATTGTTGTGATGATCCAATCGATCTTTCACCTGTCGCTTTATGCAGAGATCGAGATCGTCAGCCGCGGTAACGGTAACAAAAACCTTCCGTACCTGATTGGTGAATTTACATCGAACAACATCGGTGCTGCGAGCGCCACGGGCATCTTCGCCGTAATCCTTGCGAACATAATCGCTATCTTCTTGCTGCGCATGGTCGGCAAGACATTGATGGACTAGGGAAAAAGACAATGGCAACTATTACACAATCCTCCACTCTTGGAAAATACATGTGGCCCGCACTAGCATGGGCTGTAGCGATAATTTTCTTTTTCCCGATCTTTTGGTTGGTTTTCACAAGCTTCAAAACGGACGCTGACGCGGTTAAGCCCGAGTTCTTGTTCTTCTTTACGCCGACGCTTGAGAACTACACGAACATGACGCAAAACTATGACTACTGGCGCTTTGCGACCAACTCGGTCATCACCTCAACATTCGCGACATTGTTCGCTTTGGCTGTTGGTGTTCCTGCTGCTTACGCAATGGCGTTCGATCCAAGCCGTCACACCAAAGACATCCTAATGTGGATGTTGTCGACAAAGATGTTGCCTGCTGCTGCGGTGCTTTATCCGATGACGTTCTTGACGAAGAATGCGCTGGGAATTTTCGATACACACTTCTTGGTTATTCTAGTGCTCTGTTTGGTCAACCTGCCGATCGTTATCTGGATGTTGTTCACTTACTTCAAAGAGATCCCGAAAGAGATCATCGAAGCGGGCAAAATGGACGGCGTTAGCACATGGGGTGAGATCAAGGATATCCTTATTCCACTGGCATGGGGCGGTATCGCATCCACTGGTTTGCTGACCTTTATCTTCTGCTGGAACGAAGCTTACTGGACGGTACGTTTGACGACGATTGATGCGGCGACGCTGTCGAAATTGATCGAGGGTAACCGAGCACCAGAAGGTCTGTTCTTTGGTCGTCTGTCAGCTGTATCTACAGCCGCCATTGCACCGATCGTGGTCTTGGGTTGGTTCTGTCAGAAGCAGCTCGTTGCAGGCCTAACCTTCGGAGCGGTTAAGTAAAATGTCACGTAACGCGGCACCTACATATATGATCGTTCACACGATCGTCTTGTCCGGTGCCGCGGTTGGCTACTCGGTGGAATAGACGATGTCGATTATTCTACCAGAAACCGAGCTTGTGGACCGGACAACGCGTTCGATCCGGTATCTCGAGCACGGTTGGCCAAGCGATCTTTGCCGGTGGCATTCTCATGAAGAGTATGAGTTGCACTTGGTAACAGAAGCTTACGGTAAGGCATTCGTTGGCGATTATATCGGAGAGTTTGAACCGGGGTCGCTTTACTTGACTGGTCCAAATCTGCCTCACAACTGGGTGACAGATGAGGAATGGGACAAGCCCATCGAGATGCGAGATATGTTGGTTCAGTTTAGCCATAGAAGTGTTGAAAGCTTAGCAAACGGCTTTCCCGAATTTGCGGAGGTTCATAA
>JALZUL010000257.1 GCA_023301665.1 Ascidiaceihabitans sp. | reverse complement strand
GTGGCATGGACGCTGAAGATCGCCGGATTGCCGAGCGCCGGTTTCAACAAGAAGACGGTTTGATTGTGGTCGCCACTGTCGCCTTTGGTATGGGGATTGATAAGCCCGATATTCGCTGGGTGGCCCATGCTGATCTGCCCAAATCCATTGAAGCCTATTATCAAGAGATTGGGCGTGCTGGGCGTGACGGCGCCCCCGCTGAAACGCTTACTTTGTTTGGGCCCGAAGACATTCGTTTGCGTCGTAATCAGATTGACGAGGGCATCGCACCGCCTGAGCGACGGGCAGCGGATCACAGTCGTTTAAATGCGCTTCTTGGATTGGCCGAAGCCTTGGAATGCCGGCGCAAGACTTTGCTAGGTTATTTTGATGAAACCGAAGTGACCTGTGGCAAATGCGATTTATGCGACACACCGGTTGATGTGTTTGACGGGACTGTCGCCGTGCGCAAGGCGTTGTCGGCCATTTTACGCACCAAAGAATGGTTCGGATCGGGCCATTTGATAGACATCCTGCTGGGCAACCAAACCGACAAAATCCGCGAGCGTGGGCATGATAGTTTGCCAACCTATGGCGTTGGGCGCGAATATAACAAGCCGCAGTGGCAGGCCGTGTTTCGTCAAATGATGGGCCACGATTTGATACGCCCCGATCCATCGCGCCATGGCGCGTTGCGTATGACCGATGCGGCCTTGCCGATCCTGCGGGATGAGGCAAAGATTTCGCTGCGTCGTGACACGATCAAATCCGCGACCCGCCGCCCTGCTGTCAAAGCGATGGTATCGGACGAGGACGCGCCGCTGCTCAGTGCGCTTAAGGCCAAGCGGCGCGGTTTGGCGGAAGCCGCGCGTGTGCCCGCCTATATTATCTTTAATGACCGCACGCTGATCGAGATGGCAGAAAAGCGCCCTGCTGATCTGGATGCGATGGCTGGTATCAGTGGGATCGGCGCGAAAAAACTGGACAGCTACGGCGATGCCTTTCTTGAGGTCATCAACGGTGAAGCTGCACAAATGCACCCAACACGGCGCAAGCTTGCGGGGCGCGATGCGGGATCGGTTTATGATCGCTTGCTAGAGGTTCAAGCCACGTTAGCCCGTGGCGAGGGTGGCATTGATAAACCCCTGAGTTGTTCAGCTTCTATGCTGGCAAAGGTCGCGCAGATGCGCGCGAATGACGATGATGCGATGATTAGATTGCTAGGTGAACGTCGCGCAGAACGATTTGCCACGGCATTTCTGGACGTGCTGCGTGAAGCGAGCTAGATCAATTTTGAATAGGAAAGAGGTGACGAAATGTTGGTTGTAATTTCTCCTGCGAAAAAGCTGGATTGGGCCGAGCGAGATGTTGCGGTCACCGCACCTGATTTTCAGGAGAACGCGATTGATTTGGCTGCGACTGCCCGTGAACTCACGGTTCCTGATTTGAAAAAGCTGATGCACCTAAGCGACGCCTTAGCGACATTGAACCACGAGCGTTTCCAGACCTTTCAGGATGCACCAACCGCAGATGTTACCCGCCCCGCAGCGCTGGCCTTTGCGGGCGATACATATCAAGGGTTAGAGGCGGCCTCATTGGATGAAGATGAAATGGCATGGGCGCAGGATCATTTGCGTATTCTATCCGGTCTTTACGGTGTTTTGAGGCCTCTGGATTCGATGCAGCCCTATCGTTTGGAAATGGGCAGTCGTTTGAAAACCAGTCGTGGTAAAAACCTATATGACTACTGGGGTGACACGTTGTCTGAGGCGCTCAATACCCGAGGCGCTGAGGTTGGAAGCGATGTTTTGGTGAATTGTGCCAGCCAAGAGTATTTTGGTGCCGTCGCCCCAAAAGCACTAAAGCTGCGCGTGATCACGCCGGCCTTTATGGAAGACAAAGGTCAGGGCCCAAAGATCGTTAGCTTTTATGCCAAGAAAGCACGTGGTGCGATGGCCCGCTACATTGTTCAAAACCGCTTGACCGACCCCAAGTCGTTGCTTGATTTTGATACTGGCGGTTATGCCTATCAACCGGAAATGTCGACTGAAGATAAACCTGTGTTCGTTCGCCCCTATCCGACGGCGAAATAGCAGCTAAAGCTCGAGATCACCCAAAGGTTTTGCATCGTCGGGCAGGTATTCGGCGAGCTTACCATGGATGGCAGCTTTGCGCAGGGGCTTGGTTAGGTAATGATCGAGCCCTGCGTCCAAGATCCCCTTTTCATCACCCTGCATAGCATGTGCAGTCAAAGCAACGATCGGCACAGGTTTGTCCCTGCCTTTTTCAAGCTTACGAATTTCACGGGTTGCTTCCTTGCCATCCATGACGGGCATTGAGATGTCCATGAATATCAGGTCAGGCTCAAAGGTCTGATAGGTTGCCACCGCTTCTTTGCCGTCGTTGGCAAAGACCAGATCGATATCCAAATTTTTGAGCATTTTGCCAAAAACCAACTGGTTGGTTTTGTTGTCTTCGGCTGCGAGAATTCGCATTTTTCGCGTTTGTGATTGGGTTTTCGGTTGCGTTGGTCTTGAGGGAATAGGGGGGATAAAATCCTCCTTTGGTTCTTCTAAGGACCGTAGTTTTGCAAACAATTCTCTGCGCGGAACGGGCTTTTGCATCAAACCATGGAGGTGTTTTCGCGCAGGGTCTTTATCGGCTTGGCTGGGGTTTGAACTCAGCAAGATAACAGGCGTATCTATGCCCCGTTCGAACAGTTTTTGTGTCAATTCTAACCCACCCATTTCCGGCATATTATGATCTGTTAGGATCAAATCTATCTCTATGCCACTTGCTATTTTGTCTAAAGCTTCGCGCCCATTTACACAGCTGGTCACCCGCAATCCCAGTTGTTCAAGCTGGCGCTCAAGGATGGTACGATTGGCCGGAACATCGTCAACGATCAAAACATGACGCAGCCCATCAGACAGCACTGGGAACACGATCGCTTGTGCATCCACTGTGTCGAGCGGGATGTGGAAGCCGAAACAGGACCCTTCACCCTCAACACTGGTGACCCAGATTTCGCCCCGCATTAATGTCACGAGACGTTTTGAAATTGTCAGTCCAAGGCCCGTTCCGTCAAATTGACGATTTCGCTCATTTTCAACTTGATTAAATTCACCAAAGATATGACCCACCATATCTTTCGGTATCCCTATACCCGTATCTTCAATCGTTATCGTGACCTCAGCGTTGCCATGTTCAGGGTTTGGGATACCTAGGACACGGATCAATATATGTCCTTTCGACGTAAACTTTAGCGCATTTCCCATCAAGTTGGTCAGCACCTGCCGTATCCGGCCCGGATCACCGATGAACCGCGTTGGAAGGAATAAGTCGTAATCCAATGCTACCGTTAGCTTCTTGTCCCGAGCGGTTGGTTGCAAAAGCATAATGATCTCGTGAATGCTGCGTTCTAGATCGAAAGCCTCGGGGTGGAGTTCGAGTTTATCAGCCTCGATTTTTGAGTAATCCAAAACATCATTGATGATGACCAACAAAGCCTCACCAGAATTTTTGATCGTATCCACGTAGAGCCGCTGTTCTTCAGTGAGCCCCGTGTCGGCCAATAGGTCAGACATCCCAACAACGCCGTTCATTGGGGTGCGAATTTCGTGGCTCATGTTCGCTAGAAACGACGATTTAGCTTTATTGGCGCTTTCCGCGACTTCGCGAGCGACCTGAAGTTGTTTTTCATATTCAACCGTGGCGGTGATGTTTTGACCCAAGGAAACCATATCCCCACCATGGCCCCGCCGATCCACTATTTTGATGTATTGGTCGTTCCAAAGGCGTAAAACCACCGGAGATGGGTTTGGATGTTGCCACCTGTCGATCATCACTTCACGCCACGCAGCGGCGGACAGATCGCCCGTATTAACGATACCTTCGTCGGTCAACGCTTGAAGTATGCAAACATAATTCACACCAGTTTGAATATTCTCAAGGCCGTCAAAGATAGCCAGATAGGAATTGTTCGCGGCAATCATATTGCCCTCGGCATTAAAGAACGCGAACCCATCTTGGATTGTCTCGACCGAATGCCACAATCGGCGCTCGGCGATCATGATCTTTTGGTTGGCAACCGTCAGGTCGGATTTTACCCGTTTGTTTTCATCTTGAATGATGGCCGACTTGGCACGCGTTTCGACGATTTCTTCGCTCAGCTCACGGGCGTGTTTGCCTAGCTTTTGGTTGGCGGCAAAAAGCTCTGCTTGCTTAAGTTCAAGCATTTTTTCGGCAGCAAGACGCCCCCGTCGTTCCATCGTGATTCTGTCGACCTGACTCATGTGTGTTCAGCGATTCCCAAACCCTAATTGCCGTTAAATTTGCCCAGACAGGTGAATATCGCCTTAACCATGGGCATTTGTTTTGCATCCAAACCTCAAATCCGCGGATTGTGAGAGGTTCGCACAAGATGCTAGGCTAAAGGTGTTGAGTTTAAGGAAAAATGATCCTTAACCTAGCCGTCCAATTCAAACGAAGGTGTCCACCAAACATGACTGATAACAGCAACCGCAAACTATCGATCCAGACCCGTGTGGCACAAGCTTTGCACTTCGTTGAGGCTGAAACCGGCGCTGTTGTGCCCTCTATCCAACCGGCAGCCACTTATGCCCGTGACGAGAACTATGAGGTACGCAAACCCTATTGGTATCGCCGTGATGGCAGCCAAACCACGGCGCATGCTGAGGCTATTATTGCCGAGATGGAAGGGGCTGCGGAATCGTTGTTGTTTGCCTCGGGGATGTCAGCTTGTACGGCGGTGATTGAACACCTGCCGACAGGGGCACATATCGTTGCACCAAAGGTCATGTATCACGGTGTTTTGGCCCAAATTCAAAACTATGCTGCCAATGGGCGTATCACCGTTAGCTACTACACCGCGGGCAATTTGGAAGAGCTGGCAGAGGCCGTCGCTGCGCAGGACACCACTTTGGTTTGGGTTGAAACCCCCAACAACCCGAACTGGGAAGTGACGGATATTCAGGCTGCTTCTGACATCGCGCATGCGGCTGGTGCTAAGTTGATCGCCGACTGTACAGGCACACCACCGTCGATGACAAAAGCCTTGGATTTTGGCGCTGACATTTCATTCCATTCCGCCACGAAATATCTGAATGGTCATTCGGATATTACGGCTGGCGTTTTGTCTGTCCGCGAAACCGGTAAGTATTGGGAAGACATCTACATGGTGCGCAAACTGCATGGCACGGTGTTACATTCCTTTGACGCGTGGATGTTGATCCGTGGCATGCGCACCTTGTTTTTGCGGGTGGAACGGTCGTGTAAGAACGCAATGGCGATTGCGACGCATTTTGAAGGGCATCCATTGCTTGAGGCTGTGCTTTACCCCGGTCTTGCATCTGATCCCGGCCATGAGATCGCCAAGCGTCAAACGGGTGGTCAATTTGGTGGGATGATGTCGATCATCGTCAAGGGTTCGGAGCAGACAGCGATTGATACCACGCGGTTCTGCGAGCTCTTTTATCCGGCGACATCCCTTGGTGGGGTCGAAAGTTTGGTCGAGCATCGCAAGACCGTATCTGGCGATGGCTTTCCTGTGCATCCGCGCTTGTTGCGCCTGTCCATCGGGATCGAGGACGCGGACGACCTGATCTATGATCTAGAACAGGCTCTAACCCGTGCCAATCAGGCCGATTAACGCTGCCCTTCGCGCATCCACGCGCCGACGATAAACAGCGATGCCAGCAACAGAACCAGCCAACCGGGCATAAGCGGGGTGAGCCTAACATCGCGCACTTCAAAAGCGTTGCGCGGGGTTAGGCCTATCCAGCCGCGTCCGCTTGCTGGGCGGCCTTCGCGTACATTTCGGATTGCTGGCAAGCTGTCCTCAAGACGGTGAATACCGCCACGTGTGCTTGCGATCAGCGGTTCTAGAATTTCGCCGGTTGCGATCGTGTTGATGAATTCTTGGGGCGCGGCTGGACCTAGGCCTATGACGGTTTCTTGGTCGCCGTTTTCCAGACGGTAAAGCCCGATTTCGGGACCTTCAAACGTACCCTCGAATTGTCCGCCAACGGTTGGATCCAATTGCATCGTAGTGACCGTGCCATCGGGCGCAGTGATGGTAATGTCTGAGATCGTTTCACCCAAAGTCCGGCGCAAGATGCGCATGCTTTGACCATTTGCGATGGCGGTTAGCGCTTCTTCCTCAAGCTCGGGCTCTTTCATCATCCAGTGACCAAGACGGCGTAGCAATTCTAATTGTGGCCCCCCGCCCTCATAACCGCGGTTCCAGAGCCATGCGTGATCAGAGGCGAGCAAAGCCACCCGCCCTTCACCCACGCGGTCCAAGACCAAAAGGGGGCGACCGTCTATCCCCTCCATCAAGATATCGCCGGAGGTCGCGTTGACCTCGATCTGGCGCAACCAGCGGCCCCAATCGCCGTCAGAGGGGAGATCGGTCGTAACGGGATGACGGTTCCCCAAATCGGTCACAACAGGGCGGTATGCCTCTTCAAGTACCCGTGCGGTGGGTTCGGCTGGAATGATACTGGCCAAGGGAGAGCGATAGATACTGTCGGCACTGGCAAAATCTGTGCCTGCGGCCACGAGAACGGCACCGCCTTGTTGGACGTAATTCACGATGTTGTCGAGATAAAGCGTTGGCAGGATGCCACGGCGTTTGTAGCGGTCAAAGATGATCAAATCGAAGTCGTTGATCTTTTCCAAGAACAGTTCACGCGTTGGAAACGCAATGAGGCTTAGCTCGCTCACCGGTACGCCGTCTTGCTTGCCGGGTGGGCGCAAAATGGTGAAGTGGACCAAGTCAACAGAGCTGTCGGATTTCAGCAAGTTGCGCCACGTGCGACCGCCAGCGTGTGGCTCACCAGAGACCAGAAGAACGCGCAAACGGTCCCGTACGCCGTTGATCTGGATCAATGCAGTGTTGTTGCGATCCGTCAGTTCAGTGTCGATGGCAGGGGATGTGAACTGGATCACGTTGCGACCGCTGTGGGGCAGCGTGACTGGCAATTCCATGTCTTGGCCCAGCGGTATGTTGAAACGTTGGGGCGCTTCGCCGTCGATGGAGATATCCAGCGGTACAGTGCGGCCTGATTGCGGCGCAGCACCTATGTCATCCACTCGAACACCAAGCACAACCGGTTCACCGATGATCGCAAAAGCTGGCGCGTTGCTGATTGTAAGGCGGCGGTCCCAATCGCTGGATTTCCCCGATTGCAGAAGATGCAAAGGCGCTGGCAGATCAAGGGCAAGATCGCCGTCGTGGATTTGCCCGTCAGAGATGGCAAGAATGCCTGCCACCCGCCCCCGAGGTTCTTGGGCGAGCGCGTCTGTCAGCGCTGTCAGCAGTTGTGTACCCGCATCCCCTTCGCCGTCACGCACGGTGATCCTACGCAATTCAGTATTTTCGCGGGCGCTGATTTGGGCTGCAAGCGCATCAGCAGAGGTATCGGAGACCTCGGCGCGGTCATCTAAGTTTTGCGACGCTGTTTTGTCTTCGATCATCAAGACGATATCGGAAAGGGGGCTACGGTCTTCTTGTTGGAATGAAGGGCTTGCGAGCGCCAGCAAAACCACCAAGCCAGCACATCCACGCAATGCCCAACCGCGCAGGCCACGCCACAAGGCAAGGACCAAGCCGACAAACACGACGACCGCAAGCACGATCAAGACCGCTAAGGGCACCAGTGGATCAAAGATTATAGAACCTGTCATTGGCCAAGCCGATCTAGCAGCGCAGGCACATGCACCTGATCGCTTTTATAATTTCCTGTCAGAACGTGCATCACAAGGTTCACCCCAAAGCGGTTCGCCAATTCACGTTGTCGTTCCCCCCCAAAGCCACGGCCCACAGGGAGCAAAGGACCACCAGAAGCGGTTGTCGCCCATGCCCCTGCCCAATCGTTGCCGCCGATTACGATCGGGCTAACCCCATCGTTAAGGTTGCGAAATGGCATCCCTTCGGCTTGTTCAGCGTCGGCTGGTGATGCCTCTACCCAGACTTCGCGGCTGGTGTGCCGCCCTGGGAAATCTTGGAGCAGATAGAATGCGCGGGTGAGGACGTGGTCGGCAGGAATAGGCTCTAACGCGGGGATATCGATCAAGCTGGCGATGTCTTGCAGTTTACGACCGTTGGGGCTGGAGCTGCCAAAACCTGCGATATTTGCGTCTCGTGTGTCGAAAAGGATCATGCCACCAGAGCGAAGATATGTGTTGAGTTTCGCGTATGCTTCGACCGACGGGCGCGGCTGATCCGGTGTGATTGGCCAGTAAAGGAACGGGAAGAATGCCAATTCATCGGTTTCAAGATCAACACTTGCAGGTTCTTGCGGCTCGATAGAGGTGCGGAAGAACAAGGTATCAGACAGCCCGCGCAGGCCGGCATATGCGATCTCATCTACATCTTTGTTGCCAGTTACGATGTGGGCCAAGGCCAATTCGGAGGCAATGTCGATATCGCTCGCCTGAGCGTTTGCCTGTGGGGGGGAAAGGGTGATCAAGCCCAATGCAATGATGCCAAGGGCACCCCGTGTCGCCTGACCAAGCAACCGACCGGACAACGCCAAGGAAGCGACGACATCCAGCAAAAGAAGTAGCAACGCAAAGGCCAAAAGCGGCCCACCCAAAGCGCGCGGTGGTTCGATCGCATATCCGCTGACCGCAACGCTTGTCGGCCAATCAATAGTGCTTAAAACGTCATCCGTCGCCATAACATTTCGAGCCAAAACGCGATCTCCTGAGGTGTAGATACCCGGTAATAAATCTGGGCCTGTTTCGGCGTTGATGAGATCGGGGCCATCTACGCCTTGAAGTGTGCCCGCATCACGCAGCGTTCCAAACCCATCCATCACCTGATTTGGTGCCCATGTGGTTCCAATCAAATCGTCGGCATTTGGCGCGGTTGCCGAAGAAGAGACAGCAAGCCGCTCTAACATTTCCACAAACAATCCCGAAAATGGCAGCGTCGACCATTCGGCGTTGGCGGTCACGTGGAACAACACCACTTGCCCTTGTCCGATGGGTTTGCGTGTGACCAAAGGTGTGCCATCGCTCAGCTCAGCGACAACGCGGTCTGCGAGGGTTGGATCGGGTTGCGCCATAACTTGCGAATTCACCAAAACATCTGCGGGGACACGTAAGCCAAAGAATGGCGACGACTCATTAAACCGCGCAACGGCTTTGGGTTCACCCCAGCTCATTGTCCCGCCAACACTACGCCCACCACTGCGTAAGCGCACGGGCATGAGCGGGTCTTCTTCAGTGCGGCTGATGTCACTTGCAGCCGTGCGAGGGCCTGCGAAACGCAGCAGCATTCCACCCTTATCAACCCACTCTAAAAGCGCGCTTGTTTCGCTGATCGATAACGTCGCCACATCGGCTAAAACAATGACATCAGGGTTGGCTGGTAAAACGTCACTCACGGCGCCATCCAAAAGATCCGCCGTCGGTTCAAGGGCTTGTTTAAGGTAGTGGAGGGGGGAAAGTAATTCTAACCCTTCGCGCCCTTCGCGGCCAGAAATCAGCGCAACCTCGCGGCGCTGGAATGCGTCATCGACCAGTGTTTTTGCACCAGCTGCACGCAGCCCTTGGATTTCGAATGCAGTAACACGTGCGCGTAATTCTGAAGGGAGCACCATTGCTGTGTCCCCAGCAGTTACCCCATCTGCGAATTCGACTGTAGCCGTTGCCAAGGTTGCGGCATTGCCAGATGGGTCACGACCTTGGGCAAGGATTGTGGCCTCGGCCGTGCCTTGAGTGTCCGCGCGCACAGCAGACAGGTTGATTGCACCGTCAACGTAAAGTGCTGGGGTCAATGCTACGATTTGATGGGTGCCTTGAAGGACGCGCAAATCTGCAATCGATTGAAGCGTTTCAAGGATAGTCTCGTGTCCGTCAAAGGTGAGACCGTCACTGAACCAAACGGCTGATGATGCGTTTGCGTTTGTGATGGCTAGGATTGCGGCTGCTACATTTTCACTCGAGGGCTGCCACGGGTTTGGCTGCAAACCGGAAAGCGATGCGGCAAGGGTCGCGGCTGGCTGAAACACCAGAGGTTTAGGATTGGTAAGCTGAAGGATCGCAACCGGCTGCCCAGCGCTGGTGGCGCGGTCTAGCTCTGCTTCGATCCCTTGGAGTTGGCGGGTGTAGCCAATTGCGCCAGCCCATGTCCCATCAATGACGATCAGCTTTGGACCATTGGTTGTGCTTGTTGAATTCTCCGGATTGAGGACAGGCTGCGCGAGGCCGACAATGATTGCAGCAACGGCGAGCATTCGCAGCAAGATCAACCACCACGGGGTACGATCTGATACGGTTTCCTCATCTTTTAGGCCCAACAATAACGCAACGCCCGGAAAGCGGCGGCGTATAGGTGCAGGTGGAACAGCCCTTAGGATGAGCCACAAAATCGGCAGCGCTGCCAATGCAACCAGCAGCCACGGTGCACCGAATCCGATCCCTCCAAGAATGGTCATATACGTGCACCTGTGCTCATTGCTTGATAGGTCCATAAAAGGCCAGTCTGAGCAGAGGATTCCGTGTGGTGTAATCCGTACTGCCAGCCTGTGCGGGCACATAAGCGCTGGAGGTCAGATTTGCGTTCTGCCAAGCGGTTCAAATAGCGATCCTTTAGGTCATTGGCTTTTAACGTTTCATGGCGCACGCCACCGCCAACGCTTTCAAAGATAGTACGTCCGTGGAAGGGGAAGGCTTCCTCGCTTGGGTCGAGAACCTGTAGAAGCACACCACGTACCCCACGATCAGCAGCTTTGGTCAGGGCCAGTTCGATCGGTGCCATGTCACCAAGGAAATCCGAGACAAACAACGCGGCTGCATTCGGGATCATCGCGCGGTGCTCTGGCGGGCTGTATTCGGCGTCTTGGTCTTCATTCAGCATTTCCGCCATTCGCATCATTATATGTATAACCAAGACGAACACCGTTTTGCTGATCCCAATAATACTGAACGCCGCCACCGATAGCAAAGCCGTCAAAATTATCGCTTTCAGAGACATTCCCTGCAGACGCTTCAACTTCTACTACAGAATAACCACCGCGTGCAAAGATTTCAAAATTTTCAGAGACTTCCCAACGACTAATAAGATAAGCGCCAAAGTCCCAATTTGTATCAATGTCGATGTCGCCGCCAAAATCATCGATCGTATCACCCGCAACACCAAAACTACCTTCAGCTTCTACACCGAGAAACTCTGTAAAGTTATACCCTAGGCGGCCAAGAACATTATATGTGTCAAACTCATATGTTTTAACACCAACGTTACCATAGATACCACTATCTTGGGCTGTAGCTGTTGACGCAAATCCCGTTAGCGCAGCTGTTACCAAAGCAATTTTTAAAAACTTCATTGTCTAATCCTTTTCGTTTTAAAGACAGACGCCACATCCTATAAAATGCTGGCGCACTCAACAACAAATAGCTGTAATTACAGCTA
>JALZUL010000256.1 GCA_023301665.1 Ascidiaceihabitans sp. | reverse complement strand
GATCTACGGGATCGCCACGGCGCAACCCTCATCATGGTGACGCATTCCGCCGACCTTGCTGCACGCTGTGACCGTGTTGTGCGCCTGCGCGATGGCCGCGTTGACCAAACAAAGGTCGCCGCATGAGCCTTGCCATCGCTGCACGCTTTGCCCGCCGCGAATTGCGCGGGGGTCTGCGTGGCTTTCGCATCTTTCTGGCCTGCCTCGCACTCGGCGTTGCTGCAATTGCAGCCGTTGGCTCTGTGCGAACCGCCATCGAAACAGGTCTATCTACCGAAGGTGCAGCTTTACTTGGCGGAGACGCTGAGCTGGATTTCACCTATCGTTTTGCGAATGAAGCCGAAAAAGCGTGGATGCTTTCGCATGCTACCGCCGTTTCTGAAATCGCTGAATTTCGTTCAATGGCCGTTGTTCAAACCGATGCAGAGCCAGAACGCGGCTTAACACAAATCAAAGCCGTCGATGACGCCTACCCTCTACTGGGAAGCGTCGGCCTATCACCGGACATCGACTTAAAGACAGCCCTTGGCGATCACGCAGGACTGCCCGGCGCAATTATGGAACGCGCTCTCATCGATCGGTTAGGCCTTTCGATCGGCGATAGCTTTGCACTTGGCACCCAACAGTTTCACCTCTCGGCAGAATTAACCCGCGAACCCGATGGGGCAGCTGATGGCTTTGGCCTAGGCCCGCGCACCATCGTGCGTACCACAGATTTAGAGAACTCAAGCCTTTTGGCCGCGGGCACATTGTTCAACACGAAATACCGCCTTGATTTGCCCCCAGACACCGACCTAGAACAACTTGAAGCGGAGGCCCGAACAGCGTTCGAAAACGCAGGCATGCGCTGGACAGACGCTCGCAATGGTGCGCCAAGAGTTGCAAATTTTGTACGCCGCATAGGTGCGTTTCTTGTGCTTGTTGGCTTATCTGGCTTGGCAGTTGGCGGTGTTGGCGTCGCTGCAGCTGTCCGGTCTTACCTGTCAGAAAAGACCAACGTCATTGCCACATTGCGCACGCTCGGGGCAGAACGCAGCACGATTTTCCAAATCTATTTCATCCAAATTGGTATATTATCCTTGCTCGGGGTCGCCATCGGCCTGGCCCTTGGCGCGCTTACCCCATTGCTGGTCGCACCGCTAATCGAAGCCCGCCTGCCCATCCCCGCCAATTTCGGAATATACCCTGCACCGCTTTTTGAAGCCGCTATTTACGGGTTATTAACCGCCTTCATCTTCACATTATGGCCCCTCGCTCGAGCGGAAGATGTACGTGCCGCAACCCTTTTTCGCGACGCCCTAAGCTCAAGCAGATTACTACCTGCCCCGCGCTACATTGTGGCAATCACAATTGCACTATCCGCCTTGATTGGATTGGCCGCGTATTTCTCTGGCACGTGGCGGCTCACGCTTTGGACGTCAGGTGGAATCGCAATCGCACTACTGATGCTAGTCATCTCAGCCACCCTCGTGCGTTGGCTCGCAAAGCGCAGCACCCGCCTCACACGGGGCCGCCCAGTACTACGGTGGGCCATTACATCGATTTCAGGATCTCAAGAAGGCGCAGCTTCAGTCATCTTGTCCCTTGGTCTTGGCCTTTCGGTTCTTGCAAGTGTTGGACAAATTGACGGCAATCTGCGCAACGCAATAACCGGGAACCTACCAGACGTCGCACCATCTTATTTCTTCGTCGATATCCAGCGCGACCAGATGGAGGGATACACAAAACGCCTTGAGACGGATCCCAACGTACGCCGTATCGATAGCGCCCCAATGCTGCGCGGGGTCATCACCCAGATCAACGGCAAACCTGCTCGCGAGGTCGCAGGTGAACATTGGGTTTTACGTGGTGATCGTGGCGTCACCTATTCTGCCCTGCCCACAGCGCGCACCCGGATCACTAGCGGCGAGTGGTGGCCCGAAGACTACACTGGCCCGCCTTTGATCAGCTTCGCCGCGGAAGAGGCAGAGGAAATGAACCTGTCGCTGGGCGATACCATGACAATCAACATTCTGGGCCGCGATATCACAGGAACCATCAGCTCCTTTCGGGAGGTCGATTTTTCCACTGCGGGCATTGGCTTTATATTATCGATGAACCCAAGTGCCCTGCAGAGTGCGCCACATACCTTTATCTCTACGGTCTATGCTGAAGAAAAAGCAGAAACCGCCATTCTGCGTGACCTTGCAAAACAATACCCGAACATCACAGCGATCCGCGTTCGAGACGCGATTGAACGCGTGGCCGATGTTTTGTCTGGTCTCGCAGCTGCAACGTCTTATGGAGCAACGGCAACTTTGCTAACAGGCTTCTTAGTTTTGATCGGCGCTGCCGCAGCAGGAACCAATGCACGAACCTATGAAGCCGCCATTCTAAAGACATTGGGCGCAACCCGTGGCCGTATTCTAATCAGCTTTGCCCTACGTGCCGCGCTCCTTGGTCTTGCCGCCGGAACAGTCGCTTTGTTGGCAGGCATAACAGGCGGCTGGGCTGTAAGCACTTATATGATGGACATTGAATACAGCGTGATTTGGCGCTCGGCATTGGCGATCATCGCAGGAGGTGTTATCGCAACGCTCGTGGCAGGTTTGGCTTTCGCATGGCGGCCATTGGCAACCCGCCCCGCCCAAGTATTGCGCGCCAAAGAATAGGACAAGAAAATGAACGACCCACACTTCTTTGGTTATGGCAGCCTCGTCAACACCGCAACACATACCTACCCGAACGCGCAAAAGGCGACCCTCACAGGTTGGCGACGCGCTTGGGTCTGTACCGATGCACGCGAGGTTGTTTTTCTTTCCGCAGTCCCTGCGAGCGCCGATGACCAAATCCAAGGGTTGATTGCTAGCGTTCCAAATGCCGATTGGGCTGCTTTAGACGAACGCGAAACCGGCTACGAGCGCATCCCATCCAAGGGCAAGGTTAGCCATGAAGGCGCAGCAATCGCTGACATCGCACATTACGCTGTCGCACAAGATAATTGGCGCGACAGCAATGGCCACGCCATTCTGCTCAGCTATTTGGATGTTGTTGTGCAAGGCTATCTACAGCAATTCGGCACGCTAGGTGTCAAAGCTTTCTTTGACACCACCGATGGCTGGAACACCCCAATTGTTAATGATCGCGCCGCACCACGTTATCCGCGCGCACAGTCCCTAAACATCAAAGAAACGGCGCTAGTTGATGAGCATCTGGCCCGCATCGCGGCCCAGATCATCTGATAGAGCCGTCAATTAGACGCGGGCTTTAACAACCTGCAAAAGCGGCATTGTTGCGGACATGTCTGGCCCGTGGCTTTGCCCTGTCAGCGCTTTGCGCAATGGCATAAACAAACCCTTGCCCTTACGGCCTGTCGCCTCTTTTACAGCGCCAGTCCAAGCTTTCCATGTTGTGCCGTCAAATGGGCCCTCAGGCAACATCGTCATTGCTGTGGCAACAAATTCGGCATCCTCATCATCGATGACAGGGTCGGCACCTTCACTGAACAATTTCCACCAGTCAGCAAGATCCTTGAGCGTTGTAATGTTGTCGCGTGTGACAGTCCAAAACGCCTCAGCCAGATCAGCCGGCACTCCCAGATCAGCAATCAGATCAGCAACATCCGCAAGCGGCTTGGCTTGCAGAACACGTGCTGTCAGCGGAAATAAATCCGCCACATCAAACTTGGTAGGCGCTGTGCCAAAGTGGCCCACATCAAAGCCTTCAACCAGCTCTGACATTTCGGATCGCAACTCCATTGGGTCGGACGATCCAAGGCGCGCCATCAAAGACAACAACGCCATCGGCTGAACACCCTGTTCGCGCAGATCACGCAGCGCCAACGTGCCCAGACGTTTGGACAAAGCCTCACCTTGTGGCCCAGTCAACAACGAGTGGTGCGCAAAAGACGGCGGGGTCATGCCCAGCGCTTTCATAATTTGAATTTGCGTCGCGGTGTTGGTGACGTGATCAGAGCCGCGCACAACATTGGTCACGCCCATCTCTGTATCATCAACAACAGAAGCGATCGTATACAAAACCTGTCCATCGCCACGGATCAAAACAGGGTCACTCACAGACGCTGCATCAATCGAGATGTCGCCCAGAATGCCGTCACTCCAGTTGATACGTTCCTGATCTAATTTGAAACGCCAGACACCATCGCCACGCTCAGCGCGCAAGGCTTCACGCTCTTCTTCGCTCAGCCCTAAAGCAGCACGATCATAAACCGGTGGCTTGCCCATGTTCAGAAGCTTTTTGCGCTTTAGGTCCAGTTCAGTTGGCGTTTCAAACGCCTCGTAAAAACGATCAATGCTACGCAGTTTATCAGCCGCATCTGCGTAAGCATCCAAACGCTCTGATTGGCGTTCAACCTTGTCCCAATGCAGACCCAACCATTCGAGGTCTTGCTTGATCGCATCCACATATTTCTCTTCGGAACGTACAGGATCCGTGTCATCAATCCGCAGAATGAACGTGCCCCCAGCTTTACGGGCAATCAGGTAATTCATCAGCGCTGTGCGCAGGTTACCAACATGGATATAGCCGGTGGGCGATGGGGCGAAACGTGTGGTGGTCATGGGCATGGTCTCCTATGCGGGGTGGAGTGTCATAGGGTGGGCGATTTGTCCAGTTCGATGCGTAGTTGAGCGAACTGCGTGACCTCCACATTCCTTGGGTTATCCCTGTTTTGGAGCCCCTTCGGCACGGATTTGAATGTTAGCTGCATGATAATGATTAATCATTGCCGTTATTCGTTCAAAGTCCCCGTCTAAAACCGACCCTGACACAATGACTTGTCCACCAAGCAACTTTAAACGCGACCATGCATTGGGTTGGCGCATTCGGAGGGCATGCATGTCATAAACATCAAATACCAACCTTGGGCCTACTTCTATAATCGTGGCTTTACTGAACCCATGCCAATCCCCTTGCAAATCAGAAAGCGCGTTCACGCTTTTGATCTCCGAGCAACTTAACGTTGGAACATAAAAGCCAGAGACGCCAAATTCATCGATCCGCAAAGCCGTTGGACGAGCCCGCGCGATCCCGATATTCAGTGCAGCAAAGGCAAAAGCCGCACAGCTCAGTATAAAAAAGGCCCAGGTAGGTAATGATGGGGCATCACCAGAAACGTCTGTTGACCGTGACGCTAACAGCAAAAAAATACCGAAGGCGGCGGACCATTTCGCAACCCTGTAAAGTCGCACAGGATTTACTCGTACCATTAGCGGACTGGACAAGTTGGTAGGGTTAGAGTGTTCCTCACCATCCATTTAACTTGGGTCGCGCCAACGGTTCACAATCGGGTAACGCCGATCCAACCAAAACGCACCCTTCGTCAATCGCGCACCGGGTGCGGACTGGAAACGTTTGTACTCAGAAATATAAATCAGATGTTCGACTTTTTTAACCACATCACGATCAAACCCAGCGGCAACACAATCCGCAACGGACGCGTCATCATCCACCAGCATTTCCAAAATCGCATCCAGCACCGGATAATCAGGCAAGCTATCGCTGTCTTTCTGATCATCGCGCAGTTCCGCACTTGGCGGCTTGGTAATAATCCGATCAGGAATAACTTCGCCCGCTGGCCCCATCATCCAATCGCGATGATTGGCGTTGCGCCACCGGCATGTCTCAAACACGCGCATCTTATAAAGGTCTTTGATGGGGTTATATCCACCCGACATATCGCCATAGATCGTAGCGTAGCCCACCGCGACTTCAGATTTATTGCCTGTGGTCAGAACCATTTCACCAAATTTATTACTCATCGCCATAAGTAACAGGCCACGTAAACGGGACTGAATATTCTCTTCTGTCAGTCCCTCATCAAGCCCCTCAAAGAACGGCGCGAGCGTGTTCGTGATTGCAGTGCGCCCCTCAGCGATAGGAACGAAATCATAACGACACCCCAAGGCATTGGCGCAGGCTTTTGCATCCTCTAGGCTTTCTTGGCTGGTATATTCAGACGGCAACATCACACAACGCACATTCTCAGCGCCCAGCGCATCCGCCGCAATCGTAGCCACAAGGGCAGAATCGATTCCCCCCGACATACCCAACAGCACCTTTTTGAAGCCAGACTTGCCCAAATAGTCACGCAAGGATTGCACCATAACGCGGTAATCCTGCTCCCACGCATCAGGTTGCGGCGCTTTCTCGCTGTCTTGTACGCGCCAACCTTCTGACCCGCGCACCAGATCCACATGGGCAATCGCGCTATCAAAGGCCGGCATTTGCAACGCCAATGCCCCACCCGGATTTAACGCAAATGACGCGCCATCAAAGACTTGGTCATCTTGTCCGCCGACCATGTTAAGATAGATCAATGGCAAGCCACTTTCGATGACACGTGAGACCATATGGTTCAAACGGGTTTCGAATTTATCGCGGTAATACGGAGAGCCATTCGGAATCAACAGAAATTCAGCACCTGTTTCGGCCAAGGTTTCTGCCACGTCTTCATGCCACGCATCCTCGCAGATCGGGCTGCCAACACGCGCATTCCCGACGCTATACGGCCCACCCAAAGGACCGGCATCAAAAATACGCACTTCGTCAAACACAGTTTCATTGGGCAAATGATGTTTAAGCGCCTTTGAGGCAATCTTACCCTCTTTGCAAATGAGGTAGGCGTTATAGAGCTTACCATCCTCGACCCACGGACACCCAATCGCAAGCGCAGGGCCATCCGCGCACTCGACTGCAAGCGCTTTAACCGCTTCTATTGCAGCGTTATGAAATGCAGGTTTCACCACCAAATCTTGCGCATTGTACCCCGTGATAAACATCTCGGGCAGCGCAACCATATCTGCTCCAGCCTCACGCCCCTGCTCCCACGCTTCGCGCGCAAGAGCGGCGTTGCCAGCAAGATCGCCAACAGTAGGGTTCAACTGGCCCAAGGTAATGCGAAACGTATCAGCCATATTTAGCTCCGGTCATAATTCAAATGAACCTATATGCCCTCGACGCGCCTCAGAAAACCCCAAGAAACCTGCTTAATATCGCGTAACACTGCCAATCGCGTAGTGGTGAGAGGACTTGTGTGCAAAACCCATTGCGAGGTGGCGCACCTTCTTCTAGGCTGTCGTTGCTTGTACAGACACGTACAGGCCACGCATTAATGACAGGTCTACAATGAAACGTCTTTTTCTCGCTCTGAGCCTTGCCGCTGCCCCAATGGTTGCTTTCGCCCAAGATGGCCAAACGCAAACCAAACAATACGACGATGGCGGCATCTACGAGGGAAGCTTTCGTGGCGGGCTACAACATGGGACCGGAACCTACCGCTTGCCCAATGGCTATGAATACACAGGCGCATGGGAAGACGGCGAGATCAAAGGCGAAGGCGTCGCAAGATTTCCAAACGGATCGGTCTATCAAGGCAACTTCTCAAAAGGGAAACCCGAGGGCTTTGGCAAAATCACATTTGCTGATGGTGGCACCTATGAAGGCGATTGGCTAGGCGGCGCAATTTTAGGCCAAGGCGTTGCACTTTATGCAAACGGCGTGCGCTATGAAGGCGCATTCAGAAATGCCAAGCACCACGGCAAAGGCGTCATGCAAAGCCCGGGTGGCTATGAGTACAAAGGCGACTGGATCGACGGCGTTAAAAACGGTGTCGGCACAATCACCTATCCTGACGGCGCGGTTTATGACGGCGATATCGCAGACGGAAAACGCGCCGGTTCTGGCAAGCTAACCATGCCTGACGGGCTGATTTATGTGGGCCTGTGGAAAGATGGCCAGATTGATGGCAACGGAACCCTGACTCAACCCAATGGTGACGTTTATGAGGGTGAGCTGGTCTCGGGCCGCCGTCAAGGAACAGGCCAAGTCACCTATGCAAACGGTGACACCTATGTTGGCACCTTTGAGGATGACCGCCGCCACGGCACCGGCACATTCACCGGAACCGACGGCTATACGTATGTTGGCGCTTGGATTGCTGGCCAAATCGAAGGACAAGGCCAAGTCACCTACCCTGACGGATCAGTCTACGTGGGCAGCTTTCGCGATGACCTTGCCGATGGCACAGGCAAAATCACCTACAAAGATGGCTCTATCTACGAAGGCGAATGGGTCGCTGGCGTGATCGAGGGCAACGGAAAAGCCACATACACAAATGGCGTCGTCTATGAAGGCGGCTTCAAAAATGCACGCAACCACGGGCAAGGCACAATGACCTATGCCGACGGTTACCGTTACGTGGGTGGCTGGAAAGACGGCCAACGCAGCGGCGAAGGCTCAGCGACTTACCCTGATGGCACTGTCTACATCGGGAACTTCATCGACGGTCAACGCCACGGCAAAGGCCAGATCACTATGGCCAATGGCTTTAAATACGACGGCCA
>JALZUL010000255.1 GCA_023301665.1 Ascidiaceihabitans sp. | reverse complement strand
TTTGGCTCTAAAAAAGCAGAACAAAATCAACAAGTTGATCGTCGCAGATATTGCCCCCGTTGGCTATTCTCATACGCAAATGGGGCCGATTGAGGCGATGCGGCGGGTGGATTTGGGTGCGATTTCGAGCCGCGCTGATGCGAAGGCCCAGCTGGCCGATTTAGAGCCCGGCGTTGATGATTTCTTACTGCAATCCCTTGATTTAAAATCAAAAAGTTGGAAATTGAATATCGACGTTTTGGCGACTGAAATGCCGAAGATCATCGGGTTTCCGGACGTTGACGGGACATTTGACGGCCCAACCCTGTTCCTGTCAGGGGCCAATTCTGACTACGTGAAATCCGAATACCGCCCTGAAATCAAACGGCTTTTCCCCAATGCGAAGTTCGCGAAAATCCCCGGCGCTGGCCACTGGCTGCATGCGGAAAAACCGCGCGAATTTGAGGCCTCTGTCGCTGCGTTTTTGAGCATGTGACATGCGTGCACCGGGCGTGCACAGCACGTGCACCGCGCGGTGACTTTGCGGCCCGTTTATCTTTGCAGGGCTAGGGTTTGGGGGAACCCGCAGGAGACACCGATGCCCCCCAAAAAGATGACCACCGCAAACCAGAAACGCTATGCCGATCTGCAGGAGGCGTACTTGCAGGCGCTGTGGGACTTTCGGCACCCCGATATGGTCGCCTCAATGTTGCCGTCCGAATGGCGCGACATCCCCGCCGATCCGATCCCCGACAAGGTGCGGATCACGCTGCGGGTGGATACGGATGTGGCGAAGTTTTACCGCAAGCTGGGGCGCGACTATCAGGCGACGATGAACCGGGTGCTGCGGATGTTTATGCTTGCCCGATTAACGGACCTGCTGGGAGAGGACCCGGGGCTGCCAGAAATTGCCGAGGTCGACGAGGTGGACCAGTTGTTCCTGACCCACGAGGCGGATTTGGTGGAGCAACTGGCGAAGTTGCGGCGGAAGAGGATGAAGATTGGGTGAGGAGCTTACAAAAGAGGTGGGGCATCCTCTTCGCCCTCAATCACTGAAAAAACTCTGATAATAGCCTCGTCAGCTTCTAATAGATCACCCCTGTGATTATACTTATGAGCTACCCGAATACGAACTCGCAGCGCGTCTCCCGGCTTAATAGGGTATCGACCCGCACGGAAATCTTCCAGCCAAGCTTCATCTTTTAGATTGTAGCTGACAGCTTTCTTCCCATGCTTAAATGACCACTTAGCTTCACCAATGAAATCAGGCTTTGCGATTATGAGGAATACATCTTGTTCGCTCACAAGTTCCTGATCTTCCTCATCTGGTTCAAGATTCTCAGAAGGCAGCCAAGTCTCATTAAGATTTACGGAATACTCGTCTTTGCCCAAGGTAATTGTCAGACCTTCTGTCCTTGAAAACCGCCTCTTTACTTCTTGGAAGCGATCAAGTGACTGCGCCAACCGAGCTTGGTTAGGCTTGGGGTAATCGGGCAAGTGCCTTGCATCGGTTTCATTTGCCAGCTGAGCAATTTCTTCTGTCAAATCAGAGATTCTTGCGGTCTTTTCATCACTATCCAAGTACCGGATAGCTGCGTATTTTCCTTTAATTAGATAGTGTCCAATTAGCTTTTTAAGGTTAACATCTTTCAGTGCATCATCAGGCATATCTGACAGAACATTTCGCAAAAAAATCTTGAGGCTCGACTTTTTCAGGTCCTCGACGACTAGTGCTGTTGAAAGCTCACTGCCAATAGATTGCATAAGAACTCGATCAAGGTCTTCCATAGACCGTATGAGTTCTGCTGCTATCTCAAATGCTCGTGCCGCCGAACCAGCGCCTTCATCGTAGTCGATTTTTAAAATGACATCTGCATCAATACGTGGCGGCAATGCCGAAAAACTTAAAGCCAAACTCATACCTCAACCCAATGATACAATTATTCAGATTCTACTAACAGTTGAGTGATTTCATCAAGTCAAATTCGCAATAAACAATAAGAAGATCAAATTCTAATCCTGCTGACCTTGCCCTCAAAATCCATGTTAGAAACTGGGCTGAGTGACCAATTTTTAACCATCCATCTTCAACGCCGAAATAAACGCTTCCTGCGGGATGTTCACGCTCCCGAATTGCCGCATCTTTTTCTTACCCGCCTTCTGCTTATCCAACAGCTTGCGT
Source organism: Ascidiaceihabitans sp. (assembly GCA_023301665.1). Classification (GTDB taxonomy): domain Bacteria; phylum Pseudomonadota; class Alphaproteobacteria; order Rhodobacterales; family Rhodobacteraceae; genus Ascidiaceihabitans. The sequence continues at coordinate 2,887 of JALZUL010000255.1, read as the reverse complement.
TTGCGCGACGCGTCGCCGCCATAGCATTTGGCCGTCACGTCTTTGCGCAGCGCCGATAGGGTCTCGCGCGCGATGACTTTGCCGCCAATCGCCGCTTGGATCGGGATTTTGAACATGTGCCGGGGAATCAGCTCTTTGAGTTTTTCAACCATGGCCCGCCCGCGCTGCTCTGCCCGGTCGCGGTGCACCATCATGGACAGCGCGTCGACCGGTTCGTCGTTGACCAGAACGGACATTTTCACAAGGTTATCAGCCTCATAGCCGGTCAGCACATAATCGAAGGACGCGTAACCTTTTGTTACCGATTTCAGGCGATCATAGAAGTCGAACACAACTTCATTGAGGGGCAGATCATAGACAGCCATCGCACGCGACCCCGCATAGGTCAGGTCCAATTGAATCCCACGCCGGTCTTGGCACAGCTTGAGCACATCCCCGAGGTATTCGTCGGGCACGAGGATCGTCGCCTTGATCCGCGGTTCTTCGAGGTGATCGACTGTGGTCACGTCTGGCATATCAGCCGGGTTGTGCAGGTCGATCTGTGTCCCGTCCTTCATGTGGACGTGGTAGATCACTGACGGCGCAGTGGTGATCAGCTCAATGTCGTATTCACGCTCAATCCGGTCCCGGATGACCTCAAGGTGCAACAGACCGAGGAACCCACACCGGAAGCCAAAGCCCAAAGCCGCAGAGGTTTCCATTTCAAAGGAGAATGACGCGTCGTTGAGCGCGAGTTTATCAATGGCGTCCCGCAGGTCTTCGAACTGCGCGGAGTCCACGGGGAACAGACCGCAGAAGACCACTGGCTGCGCGGGTTTAAAGCCGTCGAGCGCGACTTCGCAGCCCTTGCGTTCGGATGTGATCGTGTCGCCCACCCGCGTGTCGCGGACCTGTTTGATGGACGCCGTGATAAAGCCGATTTCGCCGGGTCCAAGCGTATCAACGTTTTGCATTTGTGGCCGGAACACACCGATCCGGTCGATCTGGTGCAGGGTGTTGTTCGACATGAACCGCACTTTGTCGTTTTTCTTCATGTGGCCGTCGATGATCCGTACCAACACGATAACACCGAGGTAGCTGTCGTACCATGAATCGACCAGCATGGCCTTGAGCGGCGCATCTGGATCGCCTTTTGGGGCAGGCAGTTTGGTCACGATGGCTTCAAGCGTTTCACGGATGCCGACGCCAGTTTTGGCCGAAACTTGGATGGCCTCTGACGCATCCAGCCCGATGACGTCCTCGATCTGCGTCGCGACCTTTTCGCATTCGGACGCAGGTAGGTCGATTTTGTTCAGAACCGGCACAATTTCGTGGTCCGCATCAAGGGCGTGGTAAACGTTGGCCAACGTCTGGGCCTCAACCCCTTGGGTGCTGTCCACGACCAGCAGCGACCCTTCGACGGCGCGCATTGAGCGAGACACTTCGTAGGCGAAATCGACGTGGCCCGGCGTGTCGATCAGGTTCAGAACGTAGTCCTGCCCATCGTTAGCCGTATAGTCGATCCGCACGGTGTTGGCCTTAATCGTGATGCCGCGTTCGCGCTCAATATCCATGGTGTCGAGCAGTTGCGCCTTCATGTCACGATCGGCCACTGTGTTCGTCTCTTGGATGAGGCGATCAGCGAGGGTGGATTTCCCGTGGTCGATGTGGGCGACGATGGAGAAATTACGGATATTTTTCAGGTCTGGCATGGGTCGGGTGGCCTATGTGCGTTGGGTGGTTTTCCATGGCCTGAGACGGGGGGATTTGCAAGGGGGATCGGACACGATCACCTCTGTCAAAATGTGTTACAAACGGTCAATGCTTCTGTAACCTGCCTGAGATACGAGGGCCTTTGGTTCAATTTGAAACCCTGAAAGAAAATTAGCCCATTACGTGGCGAATTTCTCTTGAATTAGCCGTACCCTAAGACCGCCCCCGGATTCATGATCCCCACCGGGTCCAGCGCCGCCTTTACCGCGCGCATCATTTCTAGTTTCACCGGGTCCCCGTAGCGTTCAAGGTCACCAACTTTTAACCGTCCTATGCCATGCTCTGCACTAACAGATCCGCCGAAGCTGTCGCATAGGTCGTGTACGCAGGTTTTGATCGCCTCGCGTAAATGTTCGTAGTCTGCCCGCGTTTTGCCCGGCGTGGGGAAGACGTTGTAGTGGAGATTTCCATCACCCAAATGGCCGAAACAATTGATACGAAAGTCTCCAATTTTCGCTAAGGCTGGCGCCCCTTGGTCTATAAAGTCGGGGATCGTAGACAACGGCACGGAAATATCATGCGATGAGATGGACCCGATCCGCCGGTTCCCCTCGGGGATGTTTTCGCGCACGTCCCAGAATGCTTGGCGTTGTGCTGCCGATTGCGCGATCACGCCGTCAGTCACAAGATTTTTGCTTAAGGCGGCATCAAAGAGGTTCGTCAAAGCATCATCCGGGGCGAGGCCTTTGGGTAGCCCCACGTCGATCAGCACCATCCAATCGGGTTGATCGGCGAAGGGCGCTTTGATCTGCGGCCCCGTTTCTGACAAGAAATCAACGCCTTGCCGGTGGATAATTTCAAACGCAGAAAGCCCGTCACCGATGTGTTCACCCGCAAGAGCCAGTAAATCGAGCGCGGCTTTGGGGGAGGGCACAGCCATGATCGCCGCCCCGATGTTGGCTGGTTGCGGCACCATTTTCAGCGCCGCCGCGGTGATAATCCCTAGCGTGCCTTCGGCCCCGACGATGAGGTCACGCAGGTCATAGCCGGTGTTGTCTTTGCGCAACCGCGACAACCCGGACGCGAGGGGCTTGTTGTCGAGCCTCGCGATGAGGCCGAAGCCCGCTCGAGAGGTCCTCGGGGTGCTCCCCGAGTGTCCGCTTGAGCGGTGGTCGTTGCTCGCGGAGCCGGGCGC
>JALZUL010000254.1 GCA_023301665.1 Ascidiaceihabitans sp. | reverse complement strand
GGCGTGCTGCGGCAACGCTGCACAAAATGCCTCGAACCAAGCACGTTCCAGCATTTTGGCCTGCCCCGCCCAAACTCTGCGTCGCGCCCACACCTGAGCATGGCGACGATAGAGTGAGATGATATTGTCAGCTTCTGAATGCACAGGCGAAACATAACGGGCAAGGCCCAAAGGTCAATTTTGACATTGCCGAAACAAATGCGTGCCTCACAGGATGAAGCATCCAAAAGCAGGCAACTGGCACAGGCCCAATTCACAGATGCCCAATTTACAGATGTTTCTCAAACATCTCCCAAACGGGCATCAAATCCTTGATCCGTGCGTTCACCGCCTTAAGCAAGCCAGTCTCTCGCCAATCCTCGGGCATAGGCAATTTAATAGAAAACGATTTGCGCTTCAGCAGCTCTGCATGTGCATGATCCGCATCATAGGGTTTTGGCACGCGCTTTAACGGCTCTGGTCCCCAATCGGACAGCACGCCCCCCTTGCTCAAAACCTCGTCAATCTCATCAGAAAACCCGTCGCCCCAAGCATCCACAAACGCACGGTAACGGGTCAGGCTTTCCCCCTTTAATCCCATCACACCCATGCCGACGATAAAATAGCTCGGCGACAAGCCGCAAAACCAAGCGGGGGCAAGTTTATCCTTATCCGCAGAGGACCACATCATATGCATGTGGGTTTTTAACGGCGTTTTATCTTTGGAAAATCGCACATCACGGTAAATGCGAAAGACCTTTGGCGCATGCGCGCGGCCAGTCACACGGGCTAAATCTTCTGACAACAAATCGGCCATGAACTCGGCTGGTTTGCGAATATCCGACAGGTAAGCTTCCTTACGTGGTTCAAACCATTCTTTGTTATTGTTCGCTGACAACTCGGTCAAAAACGGCACCGCCGCATCTACCATTTTCTCAAACCCATCAGCCATCTTCGAAACCCCTACGTCAAATTTTCACAAGGTGGGTTTTCACACACCCCAAGTCCATGCAAACCTATCATCATGATCATTTTGCACCACCTCAATCGGTCCCGCTCGCATCGTATCCTTTGGCTGCTCGAAGAATTGGGCGTTGATTACGAGATCAAGCAATATGCGCGGGATGCAAAAACCAATCTTGCCCCCCCTGACCTGATGAAGATCCATCCGCTTGGCAAATCTCCGATGATCGAGATGGATGGTCGTTTGATCACAGAAAGCGCGGCAATTGTCGAAATGCTCTGCATGACCCATGCGCCGCACATGATCCCGCAAGTCGGCAGCGACGCTTACATCCAGCACCTCGAGTTGATGCACTTTGCCGAGGGCTCGGCAATGACGCCAATTCTGTTAAACCTTTATGTCGGATTGCTCGGGGATGCGGGTGCACCCCTTCATCCACGGATCGAACAACAGCTCGACGCTCACTACGGCTATATGAATGATGTGCTACGCGACAACGGGCATTTCGTGCTCGATGAATTGTCTGCCGTCGACATCATGCTCAGCTTCCCCGCTGAGATTGCGATGCGCCAAAACAGACAAGAGGATTTTCCACGTTTGGCCGCATTTGTTGAGCGCATGCATGCCCGCCCCGCCTATCAACGCGCCACAGAAAAAGGCGCGAATTAACGGGCTGGAAAGCTTCGTTAACCCTTAATATTTCGTAAACCCGCCATTGATCACTTGGGATGTGCGAAATGTACAATTCACCGGGGTCAATTGTACATTTTTGGGTGATCTTACAGTTTCCCGCCCCCTTATACCTCTGCCAAATTGTACATATTGCAGGGTCGATTTGTACAAATACCCGGCAAACTCCGCATCGAACGATGGATTAACACATTGCACCATGTCCAATCTCCTGCCACGACTTACCCCATGACAGATGTCATCATCATAGGCGGCGGCATCGCCGGAATTTCTGCCGCGGCGCGGTTGTCCAAGCACGCTCAAGTCATCGTTCTTGAAGCCGAAAGCGCCCTTGGATACCACGCTTCTGGCCGCTCGGCGGCGTTGTTCGAAGAGAACTATGGCTGCGCATCTGTCAAAACGTTAAACCGTGCCAGCGCCGCTTACCACCAACCCTATCTCAGCCCTCGCGGCTTTCTTTTGGTCGGTCGGGCCGGAGAGGACGAAATATTCGCGTCTGAACTTAAAGATCTGAAATCAAACGAAATTTCAGTACAAGATGCCCAGACTCTCGTCCCTATTCTAAACGATAAAATCACCCGCGCAGCCTACCATGACAGCGCTCAAGACATCGACACAGATCGCTTGATACAGGACTTTGCCAAAGTTGTACGCGGCAACGGCGGACAGGTTATCACCAACGCCAAAGTCGACGCGATTTCGTTTCAAAACGATCGCTGGTCCGTCTCATCCGGAACGGAAAACTACAGCTCACAAACCCTTATTAACGCCGCCGGCGCATGGGCCGATCAGATCGCCGCGCTCGCACACCTCGCCCCAATCGGCATCACTCCCCTGCGCCGTTCCATGGCCAGAACCCCCGCCCCCTTAGGCCACAACATCACCAACTGGCCGATCTTTTTTGGGGTCGGCGAAACATGGTACGCGAAACCAGATGCGGGAAAACTCTTGATCTCGCCCGCCGATGAAACCCTCGTCGAACCCCACGACGCGTATGCTGATGACATGACACTTGCGGAGGGCATCGACAGGTTTCAACAACACGTCACACACGAGGTCACACGGGTCGAAACCACATGGGCGGGCTTACGCAGCTTTGCCCCAGATCGCACACTTGTATTGGGTCGTGACCCCGTCAAGCCATCCTTCATTTGGTGCGCAGGTCAAGGCGGCTATGGCTTTCAAACCGCCCCTGCTGCATCTCAACTCATCAGCGATATCCTCACCGGACATGCCTCTGAATTAGATCATACATCCATTGCCGCACTCAGCCCATCAAGGTTCCAAAGATGACACTTCGCACACCGCCCAAAACGGCAAGTATCGTCACAAAAGCCACTCAATCAGACAAGCTGTTCGCTCCGTCGGCCGAGCGCAATGTTGAAGCGATTTGTCAGGCCGTGAAATCAATTGCCCCCAAAGCCGGCGAGGTCTTGGAAATCGCAAGCGGCACCGGTCAGCATATCGTCACACTCGCGGCAGCAATGCCCTATCTTCAATGGTGCCCAACAGAGATCGACCCAATCCGGCGCGCCAGTATTAAAGCCTATATTAAAGAAACGGCCTGCAATAATATCGCGCCACCCATCGAGTTGAATGCAACCCAGACAGGATGGTCAGTCACAACCCCGCCGAAAGCAATGATCACCCTTGTGAACCTGCTGCACCTGATCAGTGAACCTGAAACTGAGATACTGATTGGCGAAGCTGCGCAGACCCTTTCCCAAGACGGAAAGCTGTTTCTTTACGGCCCGTTCAAACGCAATGGCGTACTTACCAGTGAGGGCGACGCCCGTTTTGATGCCAGCATCCGCGAGAACGATCCAGAGACAGGTTACAAAGACGACACATGGATCATAAACATAGCTAACGACCATGGATTATCGCTGGGCCAAACCCTTGATATGCCAGCAAATAATCTGGCTCTGGTGTTTTCAAAACGAACTTAAAGCCGACCGTCAACCATCCAAACGGATTGTTGTGTTTTTGGGATCATAGGGGCTGTCGACTGTCACTTCAGCCTCCCACATCTTGTCGAACATCCGCACCTTAAGCTTGGTTCCTGCCACTGCCAAATCTGCTGGCACATAGCCCATACCGATCGATTTTCCGAACGCAACGGAATACCCGCCTGAGGTCAAACGCCCAACCCGTGTGTCACCATGATACAAGGCCTCGCGCCCCCAAGGGTCCGCATCTGTCGGGCCATCAATCAACACAGTGACGCATTTGCTGTTTACGCCATGCGCCTCCATCGCGGCTTTGCCATAAAAGTCTTTGGACAGGTCGATAAATCGCGGGAGATCCGCCTCAACCGGCGTCGCATCACGCCCCAATTCCGTTCCGAAAGCGCGGTAAGATTTCTCTTGGCGCAACCA
>JALZUL010000253.1 GCA_023301665.1 Ascidiaceihabitans sp. | reverse complement strand
GGCGCAAAAATCGGCCAGCCTAGCGTCCCGGTTGTGGGTTTTGCGGGCGACGGTGCATTTGGGATATCAGTCAACGAGTTGACGGCGATTGGTCGGGGCGATTGGCCCGCGATCACACAGATCGTTTTCCGCAACTACCAGTGGGGCGCGGAAAAGCGTAACTCAACGCTTTGGTTTGACGACAACTTTGTCGGCACCGAATTGGACGAAGGCGTGTCATACGCCGGCATCGCCAATGCCTGTGGCCTTAAAGGCGTCGTTGCCCGCACCCAAGACGAACTGACCGCAGCCCTTGCGACAGCGATCAAAGATCAAATGGAAAACGGCATCACAACCTTGATCGAAGCAATGATCAACCAAGAGCTAGGCGATCCATTCCGTCGCGACGCAATGAAAACTCCAGTCAAGGTCGCTGGTATCAACAAAGACGACATGCAGCAGCAAGTCGTCTGATTGACCCCGACTTTGATCAAAACGGCAAGGAAACCGTCATGAGTGTTTTGCAAGATTTACAAACACGCGCGGCGGCGTCCCCTGCCTGTATCGTACTCAGCGAAGGTCACGATCCACGGATCGTGGCCGCCGCCATCGCCGCCGTGGATGCAGGCATCGCCAAGATCATTCTTGTCGGCCCCACCGACGAAATCACCAAACAACTGTCGGATGCAGGACGTACCCCAAACGAGGACATCCGCATCGAGGACCCGGCGACATCCTCATTCACGACCGCAGTAGCGCAAGGCTACTTTGAGCTGCGCAAGTCCAAAGGCATCTCTGAAAAAACCGCCCTGAAACAGGCGCAAGACCCACTTGTGTTCTCTGCTATGCTTGTGCGCCATGGTCATGCAGATGGTACCATTGGGGGCGCGGTTGCCACCACGACCAAGATCATGCGCGCCGCCTTGCACATCATCGGCAAGGCCGAAACTGCACCGCTGGTCTCATCCTTCTTTTTGATGATTTTACCCGAGGGTCATCCATCGGAACGCAGCGCGATGATCTACTCTGATTGCGGGTTGATTATTGACCCAAAGGCAGAAGAGCTCGCCGCCATCGCGCAACAATCAGCAGCCTCGTGTAAAGCGCTGATTGGGGAAACACCAAAAGTCGCCATGCTGTCCTTTTCCACACTTGGCAGCGCCCGCCATGCCAAGGTTAGCAAAGTCGTCAAGGCCACGGCCCTTGTTAAAGCTCAGTCGCCCGATCTTAACGTTGACGGCGAGCTGCAATTTGACGCCGCATTTGTGCCCTCTGTCGGCGAAAGTAAAGCGCCAGACTCAAGCGTCGCAGGTCATGCCAATGTCATGGTTTTCCCTAACCTCGACGCGGGCAATATCGGATATAAAATCACACAACGCATCGGCGGCGCGACAGCCATTGGGCCCATTTTGCAAGGCCTTGCCAAACCCGCAAACGATTTATCACGCGGTTGCGTGACCCAAGATGTCCTAAACATGATCACCATTACAGCTCTACAGGCCTCTCCAAACTAAAGACAAACAAAGCACCGACAGGATCCAACATGAACCAGCCACAGATTGATCTTTCGCCTAAAGTCTCAGACGAGATACGCAAGACAACCTGTTACATGTGCGCGTGTCGGTGTGGAATTAACGTCCACATGAAGGAAGGCAAAGTTGCCTATATCGAAGGCAACCGCGACCACCCCGTAAACAAGGGCGTGCTTTGCGCCAAAGGCTCAGCTGGCATCATGCAGGTCAACGCGCCATCCCGCTTGCAGGCCCCAATGAAACGGGTTGGCCCACGTGGCTCAGGTGAATTCGAAACCATCAGTTGGGACGAAGCCCTGCAAATCGCCGCTGACAGGCTTGATCCGATCCGCAAGACAGATCCCTCCAAACTCGCGTTCTTTACGGGACGCGATCAATCGCAATCCTTCACCTCATTCTGGGCGCAAAACTTTGGCACGCCAAACTATGCGGCTCACGGTGGCTTTTGCTCGGTCAACATGGCAGCTGCTGGCATTTATACGATGGGCGGCGCGTTCTGGGAATTTGGCCAACCTGATTGGGATCACACCAAACTGTTCATGTTGTTCGGCGTTGCAGAGGATCATGATTCCAACCCCATCAAAATGGGCATTGGCAAGATAAAGGCCCGCGGCGCGCGCGTGATCGGCGTGAACCCGATCCGCACCGGTTACAACGCCGTGGCCGATGAGTGGGTCGGCATTACACCCGGCACCGACGGGCTGTTTATTCTGGCGATGGTCCATTGCTTGATGAAAGCGGGCAAGATCGACCTGAATTATTTAGCCCAATACACCAATGCGCCAGTGCTCGTGAACTCGGACGAAAAATCGCCCGAATTCGGCCTCCTCATGCGCGACAAGAATGGCAAAGAACTGGTTGTTGATCGCAAGACCGGCAAACTTACACCCTTCGACAAACCGGGCGTCAAACCGGATCTCTCCGCAACCTATCGCAGCGCAGGCGTAACCCACCGCCCTGTGTTTCACATGATGGCAGAGCGCTACCTAGAGGATGAATACGCCCCCGAATCCGTGGCCAAGCGTTGCGGCATCCCCGCCAAACGCATTCGCGCAATCGCCGCCGAACTGGCGCGGGTCGCATTTGAAGAAAGCTTTGAGCTGGATCAAGAGTGGACAGACTTTCGCGGCGAACACCACAAGACAATGATCGGTCGCCCTGTGTCCTTTCACGCCATGCGCGGCATTTCAGCCCACGCCAACGGCTTCCAAACCTGCCGCGCACTGCATGTTTTGCAAATCTTGCTGGGCACGGTCGAGGTTCCGGGCGGTTTCCGCTTTAAGCCGCCCTATCCAAAACCAGCAACCGCCCACCCCAAACCCCATTGTGGCGTGTCCCCTGATTGTCCGCTTGACGGCCCACATCTGGGTTTTGTTCAAGGCCCCGAAGACTTGGCACTGAACAAAGACGGCACCCCCGCACGTATCGACAAAGCCTTCACTTGGGAAAATCCGATGTCCAGCCACGGCTTGATGCATATGGTGATCTCAAACGCCCACGCAGGCGATCCTTACAAGATCGATACGTTGTTTATGTATATGGCCAATATGT
>JALZUL010000252.1 GCA_023301665.1 Ascidiaceihabitans sp. | reverse complement strand
TGCCGTTCATTTTCCAATTTCCCGCTGCAATCTTCTGCCGCATTTGCCATCTCCTGATTATACTTTTGCAACGCTAACATTTGCGATAGGTGGGGGCAACGCGCCGGCATTGCTGACGTCTAAAGAAAAAAAGGTCAAGATTATGATCCCTCGGTTGGATGCGGCTTTGATCCGCAAGGGCGACACAGAAACGCTAGCAGCACTCAACGTGGCTGCGACAGACACTGGCTTTGCCACCATCTTTAATACCGCTTTAACGGGCGAACGTGTGTCGTCTGTGATCGAGACATACCGAAGTTTTTTCAAGCAGCCTGAGCGTCAAAAAAACGAGATCAACATGGCGGTGACGGGTGCCAATCGTGGTTGGGGTGCGGCCGGATCTGAACAAGTCGACCCAGACGCGAATCCTGATTACAAACAATACTTTGACAGCGGTGTCGAATTGCCAACAGGCGATCCGCTTGCTCAGTTGTCTGTCTACGCGCCAAATCAATGGCCGAGTGACACCCCCGAATTTCGCAAAGAAATCCTAGCATATTACGATGACGCGATTGATGTCGCGATGGATATTCTACGTGGCATCGCGACCGCGATCGATATGCCCAATGATTACTTTGATGAGGCGTTTCAAACCCCGATGACTTTGCTGCGCGGGAATTTTTATCCTGAACGGCCAAAGGATGCGACGGCCAAGGATTTCGGCATCGCGACGCATACTGATTATGGGTGCCTGACCCTATTGGCGACGGATGGATCGCCGGGTCTTGAGGTGCGCAAGCGGGGTGGGGGCTGGATACCGGTTTCGGCACCTCCCGGAGAGTTTGTGATAAACTTTGGTGAGATGATGGAATTTTGGACCGATGGCGCTGTAAAAGCCACGCCGCACCGTGTGGTTGGTGGCAATGCTGAGCGTATTTCAGTGCCGTTGTTTTTCAATCCTGCCTACGACACAAATGTTGCGCCACCCACAAGCGGCGAGGTTGTGCTTGCTGGGGAACACCTAGAACAGCGTTTCAAAGAGACCTATCTTCACCTGAACAAAGAGTAGGTCTAAGCGCTTACATCTCAGCGAATTTGATCGATTCACCGCAGCCGCAGGCTTCGGTCACATTGGGGTTCTTGAACTTAAAGCCAGACTCTAACAGGCTGGTTTCATAGTCAATTTCAGTTCCGAACAAGAACATTTGCGCCATAGGAGCGATCAAAACGCGTGCGCCATCTTGTTCGACAACTTCGTCGTTCGGATCCTGCTCGTCGACGTAATCCATGGTATATTCCATGCCCGCACAGCCGCCTTTTTTGACGCCAATGCGCAGGCCACTGTGCCCACCTGACGCCATCAGTTTGGAAATCTGTGCCGCCGCGTTTGGCGAAATGGATACGGCCTGTTTGCCTGGGATCGAAAACATCAAGAGTGCTCCTTTGACCGATATCTAAGTGCGATAGCGGCTTCTCTCAAGGCCTATCACATAAATTTAGGCCACCCAAGGGGATAGGGGGCACGATATTGGGCACGAACGAGGGGGCAGGGGGGCCGCGGTTTAAAAGTCACAATGCCGACGTCGGTAAAACGTCGGTATTGTGTCGGTATTACGTAGGTGTTTGTGCGGTGTTTGTGCTGTGTTTGTGCTGGGCGACTTAAAACGCGCTATTACATGAAGCCGAGTTCGAGGCGCGCTTCGTCTGACATCATTTCCATGCCCCACGGTGGCTCCCAGACAAGCGCCACATCAACGGTTTTGACACCGGGTAGCGGCTCAATCGCGTCAGCAATCCAGCCCGGCATTTCGCCAGCCACAGGACAGCCCGGTGCGGTCAAGGACATGGTCACGTTCACTTCGGCCGCATCGTTGATGTCGATCGTGTAGATCAAACCAAGCTCGTAAATGTTGACCGGAATTTCGGGGTCGTAAACAGAACGGCACGCATCAACCACAGCCTCGTATAGGGGGTGATCTGTGGTGGATGGGGCGATGAGTGGTGTGCCCTCTAGCATGTCTTTAGATTGATCCATGAAGTTTACCCGTCTTTACGTTGGTGGTGATCCTGAGCGTTTATATAGGGTTTGAGGGCGGGGGCGTCTAGAGGTGGTGGAACTTGATTTCTTTGCGGACACTCTGGGAGAGGTCACATCGAGCACCCTAGCAATCTTAACGGGATCTAATTGCGATAACGTGCTCTTGTCATTTGATCCATAAAACCAAGGGCGGGCTTTGGAAGGAATGGTCATGACCTGCTTGGCCGAGGATCGGCGCTCAGCATACATGTTGTGGATCGTTGCGGTCTTGCAGTTATGGCGTGATTTCAAAGATAGGCAGTACTGTACAATTGGTAAACTAATTTGACCAAATGGAATTGATCGCGTAAGTAACGCATGCGCGGCAAGTGGTGGCGTAACGTCATCTAAAAAGGTAAGAACCATGCGGTTAGATCAGTGTCATAATTTCCAAGACTTTCGCACTTTGGCGCGTAAGCGTCTTCCCAGCCCGATTTTCAACTATATCGACGGGGCTGCGGATGATGAGGCGACGTATCGCCGGAACACTTCTTCGTTTGATGATTGCTATCTTGTGCCCAACGTTCTGAGCGGTGTTGAGGATGTTGATATGTCGGTGACGGTCATGGGGCAAAAATTGGCGATGCCGTTTTATTGTTCCCCTACGGCTTTGCAGCGGTTGTTCCATCATGATGGTGAGAATGCTGTGGCGGCGGCGGCGGCCAAGTATGACACGATGTTTGGTGTGTCGTCTTTGGGCACGGTGAGCCTTGAGGAGGTGCGCAAGAAGCACGACAATCCGCAAGTGTATCAGTTCTATTTCCACAAAGACCGTGGCTTGAACCAAGCGATGATGGAACGCGCGAAGGCTGCGGGTGTTGAGGTGATGATGTTGACGGTCGACAGTATCACTGGCGGCAACCGTGAGCGCGATTTGCGGACCGGTTTTTCGATTCCGTTTAAGCTGACTTTGGCTGGGATGCTTCAGTTTGCGATCAAGCCAATGTGGGGGATTAACTATGTCACCCATGAGGGCTTTAAGCTGCCTCAGCTCGATGACCACGTTGATATGAGCGGGGGTGCTATGTCGATCGGCAAGTATTTCACCGACATGCTTGATCCGAGCATGGATTGGGATGACGTGGCTGAAATGGTCAAGCTTTGGGATGGGGAGTTCTGTCTGAAGGGGATCATGTCTGTTGAGGATGCCAAACGTGCGGTCGATATTGGGTGCACTGGGATTGTTTTGTCCAATCATGGTGGGCGTCAGCTTGACGGGTCGCGCAGTCCTTTTGATCAGCTGCAAGAGATTGTTGATGCGGTTGGTGATGATATCGACGTGATCATGGACAGTGGTGTTCAGCGCGGGACGCATATTCTTAAGGCGCTGTC
>JALZUL010000251.1 GCA_023301665.1 Ascidiaceihabitans sp. | reverse complement strand
GCTAGGACGTTGATACCAAGTGTGAAAAAGCAAAACGCGCGTGCGGCCGAGGACAACAGATTGTTTGTTCCCATTGTTAGTATAGCCGCTGCCATACAGCCTGTTGCCGGTAAGGCTGCATAAAACAGGCGCATGCCAGTAAATAGTTTATTACCCAAAAGGACATCACGCGCGACTATTGAATCGATATAGGCAAGGGAGATCAAATTGAACAACCCGCCCAGTTTCGCCGCTGAAATCATGATCCAAAGGCAGGTAACCGAGATCAAAAGTAGATTAACAAAAAATACAATGCGCGCGGTCAATTCCAAATCGAAACTGACAAACGCCGGTTCTTGATGCGGAAGGCAAATTCGCGCTGTTAGGTCTCCCACTAGATAGACAAGCATCGAAAGAGAAATCCATGCGAATCCAGTGAACGTAAATGTTGAAACTCCCAGATCTTCTCGGGCCATAAAAAGTGAGACAAGATCAAATATTTCAAGATTTCCCAACGTGAGGCCCGCTATGAGGCCAGTCAGGATCCAGCACGTTAATACCAGATTTGAAGGAGAAAAGAGCGAAGTCATGCCGCCAAAGGTTTCGCTTGAGCAGCCCGAAAGATCTCAATGTCTGCCGCACAAAGTGCTTGGATAGGCTCGATTAGATTAGGCGGAACAGCAGTTTGTATGGGGGCTTTGTTTCGCCGCCAACGTGGTAACGTGGTCGCGACCAACTTATTTAGATCAGATGAAAAAAGGTTGGCTTGTGCCAAGTCACCAACCAAAGCGAACTTGGAAAGATTGTGGATCGCACGGTGAATTTGTTCTTTGGAATTGTTGTGTCCATGATCTTGCCCAAAATAGAATAGGTATTGCGAAGCAAGGCGTTTGGCATCTTTGGAGATCAAGAATTTCTCTAGCGTTTGAGGTCGATTTGGGTTGGGGTGCTTTCGTTGTAGATAATTGTAATGGGAAACAAACCGCTCAACAGGGTCACGCAATAGGGTAATGAGCTTGTACCCTTTCGTTCGCGCCCTATCCAAAGACGGGCCAAACCGCACATGACCAGATATCATTTTTACATTGCGTTCTAAGAGCCGTTGCAACTCAATTTCGCGTTGAGCGTAATCGCTTTTGATATAGTCGTCTCCGCTCAAGTTCGGGTTGCCTTGGTTTAAGGAAATACTGGCCTGCGACATGATAAAGCGGATGCGCAATGCGGCACCAAAACTGGAGCCACCACATTTCGGAACATGAATATACACAAAGCCTGGCATGGCTTTCCTTCCTCACTGAGCGCGTCTTCAAAACGGTATTTGCGTTTTGTTAAGGCTCGCATGGTTAAGGTTAACGCGCGCTTAATGCTTGGCGGACGAACTGGTTTCGGTCGCGGAAAGTTTGGGAGAAGTTTCTAGATGCACATTATGCATATTGTGACCCGTTTGCTGCGTGCGGGATCTGAAGAAAATACGGTCGAAACCTGCCGATACCAGGCGAGAACTGGACATCAGGTTACGCTTGTTCACGGATGTGATTTTGATCCTTTTTGGTACGATAAACCAATAGATGGCGTAGAGCTTTTGAAGGTTAAGGATATGGTTCATCCTGTTGATGTGATCGCTGATATCAAGGCGTTTCTAAGTTTGCGCGAGCTGTTCAAAACAACAAAACCTGATGTAATCCATACCCACCAAAGCAAAGCAGGAGTTTTAGGCAGACTGGCTGCTCATGTTTTGCCGCATACCTTTATTGTCCATAGTATCCATATCGTTCCGTTTGAAGGAGTTGGGCGTATAAAACGCATCATATATGTCGGTGCAGAACGTTGTGTCTCTTCGAAAACAGACCTGTTTATTGGGGTCTCGAATGCGGTTGGGCAAGCATTTATTAAGGCGGGTATTACCAGGCCCCAAAAGATACGTTGTGTGAGGTCAGGGATTGAGCTTAATCGGTTCCGTGATGCCAAGCCTTGTGCGACCGGGGCCAGATCATTGGGCGGACGTTCAACCGATTGTCGAGTTGTGCTGATGATGGCAGCCTTTGAACCACGCAAGCGTCATATACAATTCCTTGAAGCCGTTGCGAGAGCTCGCGATGGCGTTTTGCAATTCAAGATTTTGCTCGCAGGTAAGGGCCCCGAAGAAGCAGTTGTTCGCAAAGCGGTTGATAGGCTTGGTTTGGCGGACATGGTGGTGTTTTGCGGCCACCGGCCTGATCCTGAAAGCTTGTTCGCGATGTCGGATGTGACCGTCTTAACCTCAGAAAGGGAAGGGCTGCCAAGGGTGCTTGTGCAGTCATTGGCTTCAGGCGTTCCGATGATCCTCAATGACCTGCCTGGAATCCGAGAGGTTCTGCAACACGGGCAAAACGGTGTGATTGTTCCTGCTGACAATATCGATGAGACAGTAGAGCAGTTGCTGAAGCTTTTAGGGAATGATCTTGCGTTGCGTCAGCTCAAAAAGGGTGCCGCTGAGACTGATGTTTCTGAATGGGATATGGCATGTTTCGGCCAGCGGACAACCAAGCTGTATCGTCCCAGTTGTTCAGAAAACCAGTTGGCAGCGGAATGACTGTTTTTGTAAACGGACGCTTTTTGTGTCAGAATGCATCAGGTGTTCAACGTTTCTCGAGTGAAATCCTAACAGCGCTGGACCGACAAATTTTAAGAGATTCCGCTCTGGCGAGCGCCGTTGGCTCAATCGTCGTTTTGCATCCAGAGGGCATCTTGCGACGTCCCGATTGGCATAGGATATCTCTGCAGAAGGTTGGGCGGACACGAGGACATATTTGGGAGCAGGGCGCACTATATCATGCGTCCAGGGATGAGCTTCTGATCGGTCTTGGTGGTTCCGGACCGCTCCGCCACAAGAACCAGATGCTTGCTTTGCATGATGCAAATATTTGGGACATACCGGATGCTTTTTCATCTCGATACAAGTTGCTCCATAAGGCAATGCGTCCGATTTTGGCGACAAGAGCAAAGGCTCTTTTGACAGTCAGTCGTTTTTCCGCAGATGCTTTGGCAAGACACTTAAATGTCCCTTCTGATCGGTTCGTGATCATCCCGAACGGCTCAGATCATGTCTTGAAATTTCCGACTGACGCTACAGTTTTGCAAAGGAACGGCTTGCGCAGCGACCGTTATTTTCTTTGTGTTGGAAATTTGAGTCCAAACAAAAATATAGAAAGTTTGATACAGGCACATTCGCTCGCTGGTCCCAACGTATTGCCGCTTGTCGTTGCTGGGGGAATTGCATCGGGTGTGGTTGCTGAAGGCTTTCGATCAAACTCGAGAATCAAGATGCTGGGGCGCGTTGAGGATGACGCGTTGAGGTCACTCTATGAGAATGCTGCTGGTTTTATATTCCCCTCACTTTATGAGGGTTTTGGTATCCCTCCGTTAGAGGCGATGCAGTTGGGAACACCAGTTTTGGCCTCCAATACTACGGCAATGCCAGAGGTTTTGGGCCAAGCGGCGATGTTTTTTGACCCCAGAAGTGTTGACGATATGGCAAAGCAACTGCTCCTGTTCTCGCGGCTTTCAACAAGTGAAAAGCAAAACTTAGTGGTGCGTGGCCGTGAAACCAGCGCAAAATTCACATGGGAAAAGAGCGCGGCACTTCTGGCGCAACAGATTTTGGCTCTGAAAATGAGAGGATCATCCGGCGCGCAGGACGTTCACACCAAAGATGCAGCACCCATGAAAATAGCATCGTAAGTACCATAAGCGGAATGATGAACCCAACAGGTACTTTGGAATCTTCATAATCGAATATTCGTTCGATCATTTTGAAACCAACAATCTGTACAAGGGCATGAGACATATAAATGCAATAGGATTGCACCCCGAGCCAACCTAGCAATTTAGGTGCTGTGAGATGTAGTTTTGCACTTGCGCCAATAAGCGCCGCGAACCCAAACACTGTTATTCCATCATAATCAAAACAAAGACCAGTAGCGCTCAAGAGCAAACCAAGAGCGAGCCAAAGGAAGCCGTTCATACGCCTTTCAGTCTGTTTTGCTATGGCAAGTCCCAACAAAAATTCGGGGAAGATACGTATCCCGCCCCAGTCATTTTCCAATCGTGTAAAGGCCAAACTTTGGGTTGGATTGGGCAAAGACGCTGGCCAATAAAGTTGGACGAAAACTATGAACACAACCAAGAGGATTGCGCACCACATTACCGCAAAGCGACGCCGCGATATAAAGAGAGCAAGTAGCGGAAATAGGGCATATGCAAATGCTTCGGCCGACAAAGACCAGCTTGGATAGTTTAATCCGCCGGTTTCAGTGATGCCCCATGCATGCAGCAAAGTTGCGTGTAAAAAGATCATTTGGCCAAAATCATAGGGAAGGGTGCGGCCCGCGAAACCAAGGGATGGACCCAAACATAGAATAAGAGCAGCGAGCAGTAGTGTTACAATATGTACAGGGTAAAGGCGTGCAAATCGTTTAACAAGGAAACGCTTGTATTCAAATTCACCGTCGGCGAGCGCCTTTGAGTAGACCAAATACAATACGAAACCCGATAAGATGAAAAACAAATCGACCGCCAAATACCCCTTTGCGATAACAAAAGGGACGGGGCTGTCCGTCTGTGGCCAGAAATGGTGCAAGACAATCCAAATTGCCGCAATGCCGCGTAAAGCGGTGAGGCTCTGGATCTCCTTCATCTATTTTCCTGTCGTTCGTAACAAAACAAAAAGGGTCATGGCGATGAGTATCAAATCATGATGGATCGTAATTGCCCTGCAATAAAACGTATCCATTCGAACGCGTTCTTTATAACAGCCATTTGCGCGTCCATAAACTTGCCAAACGCCAGTGACTCCCGGGCGTGCAGCCAAGTATTCTGCGGCCGAGTTACCGTAGCGGGATAATTCATTTTGAGTAATTGGGCGCGGTCCAACAAGAGACATTTCACCCCTAATTACGTTCCATATTTGGGGCAACTCGTCCAGCGATGTGCGTCTCAAAAGCAAGCCAAATGAGGTTACTCTTGGGTCGTTTTCTAACTTTTGCGTTCTTTTCCATTCGGTGGCTGCAATAGGATTTTCTGCGAGGTGTTCCGCTAGTAGAGATTGGGCGTTCGGGCGCATTGTTCGCAGTTTCCAACAGGTGAAAACCTTACCATTCCGTCCAATACGTTTGTGACCAAAAAAAGGGGAGCCGAAATTCACAGTGTTTAAAATAGCGAGAATAGCGATCACAGGGACTAATAAGGGCAAAAGAACTAATGCAAAAAAGAGATCCAGACAGCGTTTTCCACCACGCTGGTAAGCATTAGTGATGTCTACGGTTGCCGTTTTGTTTGACGGGTTCGAGGTAAGCTCAAGATGTGCCATCGTATTGTCCGATCATGTGATCCCACCCACATTTTCAGTCAGCTTTATTAGTGCTATTCAGGGTTAATAGAGTCTTAAAAAGGCAATGAAACACCGCCAAAACTAGTGTTTTTTACCGCCGCTACATTAACCTAGATTAATGTTCTTCATCTGAACTTCTTTTGTTCTAGATTAAACTTTCTGGGGTGCGCAAAAGGTGCCGCGATACCGTCCACTTCGCGAGGTAATTTTTGGATGAAACATGTCCAACTTCGGAAAGCACAAGGCCGGTAACTGAGATTTCGGCAAGGTCCAGAATGCGAATAGCGGCATGTACCTGTTGTTTCGTCGTGCTGTCCCATTTCACATTCATCAACACTGTGTCGGAGAATTTTAATAGGGCAACGGCAGTCGAGGACGTTGAGATTGACGGAGTGTTTACGATTACAAAATCAT
>JALZUL010000250.1 GCA_023301665.1 Ascidiaceihabitans sp. | reverse complement strand
CGCTCTGGTATCACCAAAGCCAATCGCGAAGCCCCACGTGGGGCCAAGACGTACAACACCCGCGCCAAAAAGCTACAGCAAAAGCTGATTGGGCGCTGGGGATCTGTTTACGGAAGTTAACGCCTGCCTTTGCGGGGCAGGTGTATTATCGTTTAAGCGGCGTTTTGCGAACGGCTGATTTCAACAAAATCGGCTGCGGCCTCGGCTGTGGCGGCGGACAATGTCCAACCGAGGTGCCCGTGGCCTGTGTTGTAGAACACGCCAGGTTTTGATCCCGGTCCAATTTTTGGCATCATAGAGGGCAACATGGGGCGCAAGCCTGCCCATGGTACGCAATGCTCTGTTGATACGTCAGGGAAGAACGTTTCGCACCACGCGCGCAGGGGTTTGATCCGATCATCGCGGATATCAAGGTTGTAGCCGTTGAATTCAGCTGTGCCCGCAATCCGGAAGCGGTTTTTCCCAAGCCGTGAGGTGACAAGTTTTGCCTCATCATCGAGCAAGCTGACCCAAGGCGCGGCTTGTTGGGATTGCTCATCATCAAGGTTCACGGTGATTGAGTAGCCTTTGACCGGATAGATGTTGACGCGATCCCCAAGGGCATTTGCGATGGCTTTTGAGCCGACGCCTGCACAGACAACGATGCCATCGAAATGTGCATCGGATTTGTCCTCGTCCGAAGACCAGCTCAGTTTGACGCCATTGCCGGTGTGTTCGTAATCGGTAACGTCCGCTTTGTAGTGAAATTCAACGCCCATGCCTTCGCACCCTTTTGACAGGGCACGGGCATAAAGGTGGATGTCACCGGTGAAATCGCTTTCGGTGTAGTACCCCCCAAGCGTGTCGGTCTTTAGCGCGGGTTCGATGGTTTGTACTTCGGCGGCGGACACTTCGCGTCGCTCAAGGCCAGCTTTGGTCAGCAGTTCATTCACGTTGCGGGCATGGTCAAATTCTTTTTGAGATTTGTAGACATGCAGGATGCCGCGTTTTTCCATATCGAATTCAAAGCCGACTTCGCCGGCGAAACGCAAAAGATGTTCACGTGCTTCAATGGCCATTTTCGCGGTTGCGATTGTGTTGGCTTCGTAGTTGGGGATGTTGCCCATGAATTCGGCCATCCATGAGAACTTATGCCAGCTTGGTTTGGGGTTCACGAGCAATGGCGCATTTGGATCAAGCATCCATTTCAGCCCTTTGAAGATGGTGCCCCAACGGGTCCATACTTCGGCGTTTGACGCGCTGAGCTGACCGCCATTGGCAAAAGATGTTTCCATCGCCGCGTATCGGTTTCTATCGAACACGCTGACTTTGTAGCCGCGTGAGGCGAGTGAATAGGCTGTGGTGATACCGGTAATTCCGGCGCCGATAACTGCGATATGGGTCATTTTCATGCTTCCCTTACAACGCGGGTGATGATCGGACACAAACTGCTGGCGTCATTGCCGAGCATCGTGTCCCCATCTGTCGCGTGACCTGAGAGCTTGGCCGCTTGTGTAAAGCGGTTTTCTCCTTCGGTGGGCCTGCTGCGTTTGGGCAAACCACTCTCCAGATACACGATGTCCCGAAAACGGGAAGAGTTGCACGGTCCGTGGGCCTGAGAGTTTCCGGGGCGTTGCTCCTTCGGCGTCAGCTTTTGGCTGAGCTCTCCCATGCGCGTCGCATCATGTGAGTTTCATATAGGAAACTAATCTGGTTAGGGCAACAGTCTTATTCGGTTTGTGATCAAGGTGTGAGGACGACTGCTGCACGGCGCAGTGATAGCGCAAAGCGCTTTTTGATTGGGAGTTTTTTGTGCCGTGATGGCAGGGGGTGGTTAAATTTTAGGCGGCGAGGTTTTTTTACGCAAAAGGGGTGGTTTCGCAGTTGCCGCGATGCGGCGTCCTATCTAGTCAGAGATCAATGAGACTTTCGTGTCAGGCTTACATCTCCTCCCTTAAGATGCTGGCACATGGGCGAGACGCGTTTCCTCCTCCCGAGGGCGTATCGTCAGACATCATTTTATCTGGGAAACCAGATAAATTACTAAATTTACTTGCGGTGGTTTCATTTTGAAACCACCGCTTTTTTTTGATTGTTTGTTTTCTGGGAAAGCCGGTTGTTAAACGGTGTGGCGCGCCCGTGCGCCCCGCTCAATTGCAGCAGCATGGAGTCTGTCGATGTTGAGTTCGTAACGGATCTCTTCAAGCAGGCGCAATTCGGCCTCATCTAGCAGGCCATCCGCTGCGGCCACATCACAGGCCAAAGCATATGCCGTTTCATGGAGCCGTTCTGGAAGGGCTTCGCGGACCAGCCCAAACAAGGCATCTAACCCGTCTTCTTGTTCGAACAGATCGAACACCACTTGGCTCATTGAATTGAGGTGGTCTAAATCGAAGTCGGCAAAGACAGGCAGCATGTTTACGGCGGATTGAATCTTGACCAGCTCAGGGGTGCTGATGTCTTCGTTAGAGGCGGAGATTGCAATCATGATCGCGACAAGCGCGTCTTGAGGTGTCATTGCATGGGGAAAATCTGGCACTGTCTTTTGTCCTTTGACGTTGGATATGTCGCAACGACATATGTGACCAATTTATTGACGCTTGGCCCCTTGGGCAATAGGTAGCGGCGAAACAGCGCGCATGGGGCGTGCAGTGAGTCGATTGGATAGCGAAATGACTGAGACAAGAGAGACCGCAATGGTCTGCAAGGCATGGCCCTTTGAAGAAGCTCGCCGGTTGTTGAAACGTTACGCAAAAAATCCGCCTGAAAAGGGCTATGTTCTGTTTGAGACTGGCTATGGCCCATCTGGTTTGCCTCATATTGGCACCTTTGGCGAAGTGGCCCGTACAACGATGGTGCGCCGCGCGTTTGAAGAGATCAGCGATATTCCAACCAAGATGGTTTGTTTCTCGGACGATTTGGATGGCATGCGCAAAGTACCAAGCAATGTGCCGAACTCTGCGAGCTTGGAAGAGCATTTGCAGCGCCCGTTGACCTCGGTGCCGGATCCATTTGGTGAATACGAGAGCTTTGGCCATCACAACAACGCAATGTTGCGCCGGTTCTTGGATACCTTTGGCTTTGAGTACGAATTTATTTCGGCTGCAGAGTTTTATGGCTCTGGCAAGTTTGACGAGGTGCTTTTGCGCGCCGTTGAAAAATACGATGAGGTCATGGCGGTGATGTTGAAATCACTGCGTGAAGAGCGTCGTCAGACCTATTCGATCTTTTTGCCGATCCATCCTGAGACGGGTCGTGTTTTGTATGTGCCGATGAAATCGGTGAACAAGGCGGATGGCACGATTACTTTTGATGATGAAGAAGGTCGTGAATGGACGCTGCCCGTGACCGGCGGCAATGTGAAGCTACAGTGGAAACCGGATTTTGGCGCACGTTGGGCGGCGCTGGGCGTTGATTTCGAAATGTATGGTAAGGACCATTCTACCAACACCCCGATCTATGACAGCATTTGCCGGATTCTGGGACAGAAAGCGCCTGAGCATTTCACCTATGAGCTGTTTTTGGATGAGAACGGTCAGAAGATTTCAAAGACCAGCGGCAATGGTGTGAGCATCGATAAGTGGCTGACTTATGCGTCATCTGAATCGCTGTCTTACTTTATGTATCAAAAGCCGAAGACTGCAAAACGCATGCATTTTGATGTGATCCCCAAGGCGATGGATGAGTATCATCAACAGCTGCGGGCCTATCACGGGCAAGAGTTGAAAGCGCAATTGAACAATCCGGTTTGGCATATTCACGGTGGTGATGTTCCTGAGTCGAAAATGGTTGTGCCGTATTCCATGTTGTTGAACCTCGCGTCTGTTTCGGGTGCTGAGGAAAAGGATCAGCTTTGGGGTTTCATCCAGCGTTATGCGCCTGAGGCTTCTGCCGCGACACATCCTGATCTGGATCAAGCGGCGGGCTTTGCCGTGCGCTATTTCAATGATTTCGTGAAGCCAACCAAAGTGTTCCGTGCGCCAACAGATTTGGAACGCGAAGCGTTGGAAGATTTACGTGGTCGTTTGGCGGCATGGGATGGTGGTTTGGACGCGGATGCGTTGCAATCCGAGGTCTTTGCTTGCGGTCGCGAGCGTTTCGATCCGATGCGTGCTTGGTTCACAGCGCTTTACGAGGTGCTTTTGGGAGCGTCGCAGGGCCCGCGCTTTGGTGGCTTTATCGCGCTTTACGGTGTGAACGAAACGGTCGCTTTGATTGATCGTGCTTTGGCTGGTGAGTTGCTCTGAGCTTTCGGGTTTAACCCATCCAGAGGTTAAAATTTGGGGCGGTCTGATGTGGTCAGGCCGCCCTTTTCCTTTTGAAGCACGGGTGTGTGTTTGGAAATTTGGTGGGGTGGGCTACGTTATCATAAAAGATTGGATCGTTTTGCAACGGCAATAAAGGATTTTGATATGTTTCGAATGGTTAAGGTGCTTGGGCTTTGGGTCATGATGAACGTTGTGATTGCTGGGGCAGCGGTTGCGCAAAGTGATCAAATCCAATCGACAATTTCTCAGCAAATCGAGGCGTTTGAAGCAGATGATTTTGACGCCGCATTTGGGTTCGCCAGCCCAACATTGCGGCGGCTGTTCCAAACGCCCGAGAATTTCCAACGGATGGTAACGGGCGGTTATCCGATGGTGTGGAGGCCCGCGGAGGTTCGGTTTCTAGAGTTGTCAGACGTCGATGGTACCCTGTGGCAAAAGGTAATGATCACGGATCAAGATGGGGTGGTTCATATCCTTGGTTACCGAATGTTAGAGACTGATATGGGTTGGAAAATTAATGGTGTCCAACTGTTGCCGATGCCAGATGTCAGCGCTTGATACAGCGTAAAGCAACACCCACCGTCACGGTGCTATGAGGCCCCATTAACCTGTCATTGATACATTCTTTTTCGTTGGTGAATGGCCGTTAGGGTCGTTCGCCGTTGAATTTGAATGGTGTCTGGCGGGCGTTCTCAAGCGTTGTCGCAGACCCTCGTGGGAAAAGGTGTTTGCGATGAACAAGGCAATTACTGATGGCGTGTTGTTGATGCCGCCAGCGTTTGGCAATGGGTTAGATGTTTGGTCAAGTGGAGACGGAACGCCGGGGTCCGATACTTATGAGAACGAGGCGAACGCAGCCTTTGTTCCTGCGGATCAGGACTTTGCGGGTAGCCTCGAAATTCTGAAAACACAGACGACAACGCGGTTGCGTTATATGGGTGAGACGCCATTGTTGCCGGGATGTTACCTGCGTGTCACAGCGCGGGTTAAGGCGATTAGCGGGAGCCTGCCAAATGTGCGGATCGCAGGCTTTGCTGGCGGGGCAGGTGGCAGCGCTGTGAGCGGTGTTACGACGACGGCCAGTGCCACGACCCTTACGCACTACGGTGAGGTTGTTGAGGTCAGCGCCATTGTTGGCGCAGGACAACGCAATGGCGTTGATTTGGTCTGGGGCAATGCGGCGCTTTATGGACACTTTGGGTTGGATTTGACGGGGCCGAATGGTGGTGTCGTACGGATTGACGACATCGAGATTGAGGATATCACATCGGTCTTTCACCGCGATATTATGTCGGTTGTTGATGTGCGTGACTACGGTGCTATTGGCGACGGTGTGACGGATGATAGTGCAGCCTTTGATGCGGCCAATGCTGCGGCGGATGGGCGTACTATTCTTGTCCCGTCGGGAACGTTTTATTTGGCGAATGATGTGACCCTAGACGGGCAGGTCAATTTCGAGGGCAAGGTCGCGATGCCAACGGACAAGGTGTTCTTGTTGCGTGAGCAGTATGATTTGCCTGCCTATATCGATGCGTTCAAAGACGAAGAGCTGGCGTTTAAGAAGGCCTTTCAGGCGCTTCTGAGCAATGTGGATCATGATTCATTAGATTTGGGTGGTCGGCGCGTTTACATCACCGAGCCTATCGATATGCAGGCGGCGGTTCCTGCACGAAATTCCTATGCGACACGTCGCGTGATCCGCAATGGCCAGATCGAGGCGCAATCGTCAGGGGACTGGGACACCGAGATTGTCACGTCACAAGCAACCTATAGCACGTCTAATAATCACGTCCTGAGTGGGGTGGTAAATATCGCCAATGTGCAGATTGGATCGTTGGTTGAGGGTGTTGGTGTTGGGCGAGAGGCAGCACGATGCCGACGGCCACGAACAAGCAAGGAGGGGCGTGAAATTCGTACTACTACGGGGGGCAATATTAAATAGGACCCATGGTACACACTAAAGCCAATATAATTCACAATTTTTACAAGCAAATGTTTCGTCCTATTTACTATGGTCCCCCGTGATACCAGGT
>JALZUL010000249.1 GCA_023301665.1 Ascidiaceihabitans sp. | reverse complement strand
CTGCAAAAAGTGGCATGTTGCCAAACGTATTTTGGAACGTGTGCGTCAGGTCACCAATATCCCAGCCGTTGAATATCTTTTCAACGAAGAGGACACACCGCTACCTGATCTGGGCGGCATTCAAAAGACGTTGGGCAAACGAACGCGCCACAGACGTGCTCTGATGCGTATGTTGTTTGACTATTACGAAACCGATCGCCTGATCGTTTGCATGGATCCTGGCAACCTAGATTTGCTGCAAGATTTTGAAAACGACCGTTCCATGACTCGGATGCTACAGGTTCAATGTGACTTCTCCGAGGACTACATGATTGGGCATGCGATGCGCGTCGGCTTGGCTGGCGAACAAACCTCGACCGAAACGTTGGAACGGTTGCTCCCAACCATTCGCAACGAGATGAACTCGGAAGGTGACGCATTGCGCGATGCTGAATTCGAGCACCTTAATCGGATGCGCGAAGCCGCAAGCATTGAGGACAACGCCAAAGAGATAGCTGAGTTCCTAACAATCAACCAAGACAAAGCTCAAGAGATCGCAGAAACCCACCACCTTTTCTCTGACTGATCTATGACCACAGCCGCGCGCCAGTTTACTTGGCGCGCCACGTCCCCAACCAACGACCCACTCGACCACGGCCGTCATCCATTGCATTTCCTGCAGCATCCCAATTGTCTTGGAACTCTTCTATCGCAGGATCAATCCGCGCGATGCGGAACCTCCGCCAGCGCACCCAGATGAAATAACTGACAGCTGCAAACAATACCAAAACCAATATGTTTAGATAAGGAATCGGCTTGGATGCATCGGGGCCATCAACCGCCTTGACCGACACGGCATTGGGAAAGATCGACATGAATTCATTGCGCCACCCATAGTGTTTTAGGATCGCATACTGTGGTTCATCGGCGATTGATTTCATATCGCCTGCTTCAGCTTGCAAGTTCGTCGTGTCAAATTTGAAGTATGGTGGCCAGCCCCAACTGGTATCTTCATTGCGGTACACCATCACATCGTCGCTGTTGGCCAACTTTGTTTGAATAAAGAACACGTCACGATTGGCGACACTCACATCATTGCCTGCATCAGCACCCGCCCAGAAGATCGAGTTTTCACCAAAATCAATCCGTTTCTCATAGGTATCTGTGATGCGAACGATGTCTTGTTGCGGCAACGTATAGTGAAAAAACGCGGCAACGAACGTCCAAAACACCAGAATGAAAAACCACTTGATATAGGTCATGTCAGCGCCCCCTTAGGCGAAATTCGTGAGGTAAATAATGGCAGCAACCAACACTGTCGGAACAATGTAAACGCCTAAGATCAGCTTACGTCGCACAGAGCCGTCGTATTCCTCAAGCCCTTTTTGGATATAGCTCTCGCGATCATCACGCGAGCCATCTTTATCCAACCCTTCGATCTGCCACTGTGCCTTAAGTTTGCTGCGCCGCACCGCACGCGAATAAAGGGACAGACACACGTAGATAATCGTCAAAACGATAAAGCCCATGAAAAACAAGCGGAAAAATGCAAACATCTAACGTCTCCTTACTGCGCCCCATGGGCCGACACGGGTTATCAAATCTTGTGAGGGCGACGCAACCGTAGGCCCCCTGTTATCTTCCATATTTGCCTCATGGCCAAACAATGCCGCGCGCGCGCCGGCTTTGTCCACTTGGTATTCGCGCTCAAGGAACCGCGCGACATAGTCTTTCTTGGCGTCGGGCCAGCCTGCATAGGTCGCGTAGAACGCATCTTTGTGACAGATAAACAGCTGGCGAATATCGGCAGGGCACAGCTCGGCCAATACCATATTCACCAATGCGCTGTCCGCATGATCCGTCGCGCGAAGCGTGTAAAAATACGCCGGATGATCCGAGCTAATTTTAGGCCACGCCCCGCCATGTTCCGCCCATGTCACCAACTTGCCCAGCGCCGTGTAACTTTCGGGCAAAAGATGCGCGTTCTCGCGCTCCAGTCGGCGCATATCGCGACGGGTGGTTTGGCTCAGATCAATCCCCTGATCTGCAATCGCATCGATCAGGATAAAATCCATCTTTTGCTTCAAGATCGCAACCCCATCAACGCCGCGCGCCTTGATGATCGGCTCAACCAGATCGTTATAATCTAGGAACTTCGCAATCTGATTGCGCTGCTCCAAGTCAAACACATACTGAATTGGCAAATCGCCCAATACGTCTTTCGGCCCCGACGAAATCACCGCCGGATGCTCAACCGTTTGGAAAACATACAGCCCGTCGAAATGCGCGGTCCAATAGTTCTGTTGCTTAAACTCCATCGTGTTCAGGCGCACAGGATTGCGCCGCACATCGCCGGTTTCTTTCGCCAGCGTGATCATATCAGCGATCAACACATCGTCGAACCATGCGTCGTCTTCTTGCAAAAATCTGTTGACCTTTTCGGCCAAAACCTCTGCCGATTGAACGGTGCCTTCGGTGGTGTCTGCCTCGACCGTCACGGCACGGATATCGAACAGGCGCTGCGGTGTGGTGACGGCGTAGACCGAATTCACCAACTCCCCCGCCACCGCGTCGCGGGCGGTCAGGGCGAACAACTGCGCCTCGTTATCGTCAAAGAATTTGCGCAGGATTGTGTGAGAGGTTGAGAATTTCGCATTGAGCAGCGGGCAGCGTTTTTGTTCTGTGCTGAGCAGGATAAACTGGCGGTTCACGCCTGCGTGGTTCAGGTATGCTGGGTCGTTCAACTCATCCCCGATCTCAGGCGCAAAGCCGGAAATATCGATGTGGAAATCAGTGAGTTTTGTGGTTTTTCCGGTGAGGTGTTTAAGCGCACGGTTGTATCGCTCGACCAAGGCGGGCGAGGAGACATGAAAGAGATTGCCGAACATGAGGCCGCGTTGGATGAGGCGTTTCATTCGGTTTCTTCCTCAACCCAAATTTTCATATTAGAGATTCCCTTCAAAGATCCCATGGTATGCGCCAACCGGTACCTAGTGAGTCTTTCCTGTTGGCTTGACGACAGTTCCGCAGACAGATCTAACGCTTCCTCTATCTTAGTGATTATTTCCAAAAACCGATGTCGATTACGAGCTTTTGAAG
>JALZUL010000248.1 GCA_023301665.1 Ascidiaceihabitans sp. | reverse complement strand
CCCCAAATGGCAACATAGATCATGAAAGAATATGTATACGGCATCAATGTATTAGCAGTTCCAAAACGATGCGCGGTTGTAAGAAATTGATGACCGCCCCATCCCATGACACCAAGCGAAATAAGGGCGATCCAACCAATAAAGGTCTCTGGGGATTGCCAGGTCAAAATAGCAAAAGGTAACAGAATAAACGTGCCCAATGCGCCCATATAAAACTGTTGGGTATCAACGGCTACAATACCTGCCAAACGACGGGTCATCAAAGAATAAAGAGCCAAAGCAGTCGCATTGTAGACGACCAATAGCATGGCTGGGTGAAACGTTTCCCCAAATGGACGGACGACAATTAAGACCCCTACAAAGCCTAGCAAAATGGCAAAGACACGCCACGGCCCAACACGTTCGCCCAAGATCCAAATCGATAAGAAACACACGATAATCGGGCTAGAAAACATAATGGCAGATGAAACGGTCAATGGAACAAACCGCAACAGATAAAAATTCGCCAATGTTGCTGAAATCAACAGCAAAGCGCGGCTTAGAACCTGCCATTTATGTGTCGTTTGAAACCGTTCGGCCGCAATCCCACCCTTTGCGATGACGCCAATTGATATAATAAAATGCCCAAAATAGCGCATAAAAGCCAGTTGAAACGCAGACAAGCCAGCCACCGCGAGCCATTTGGCGCTTGTGTCTACGATTGAAAATAGGAACCACGCGGCCAACATCAAAATGATGCCAAGATGGGCTCGATCCTCTATGCCTTGCGCTTCAACTGCCATGATTTATTTGCTGAAATGCTTGGCGTAATAGTCAACAATTTGGCTCACCATATCGTCACCTTGCCCTGCATCACGCGCCGCCTCCAGTGCACTCAATGTACCTTTGGACATGATGCTTTCAACGCCTGCATCACTAGTCATTTTAGCATAATACCCGACATCCTTTGCTGCATTTTTGATCGCGAACTGCAGCTGATTTGGGTCTTTGTCGACACCGTAAGCTTTAACAAAGTCCATCATGCCAGACCGCAAAGGACCTGCCGCCATCACATCATACATCTTGGCACGATCAATTCCCGTTACGTCCGCCATTGCGAATGCTTCTGCCATTGCATTGGCGACCGTCATTCCAAAGAAGTTGTTAATCAGTTTGATAGTATGCCCCGAACCAAGAGCCCCGAGATGAAATACATTTTCACCTAGATCTTTCAGAACTGGTTCGACCTTGTCGAAAGCGCCTTTGTCACCCGCGGTCATAATGTTGAGCAATCCGTCTTTGGCGTGCGCGGGCGTACGCCCCAATGGGGCGTCGAGATACTGACCACCCACCGCCGCCACTTCGTCACCTAAAGCTCGTGTGCTCCCAGGAAGTGAGGTCCCAAAATCAACCACCGTTGCGCCGCTTTTCAAGCCAGCGATCACACCATCTTCACCGCGCATCCGCCCCTCAACACTATCAGACGTATCCATGCAGAGCATTACGACATCACTCGCAGCAGCTACATCTTTCGCTGTCGCGACTTCTGTTGCCCCACGTGCAACTGCTGCGTCGATGTTCGGCCGCGACCGGTTGGCTGTGATGGTCACGTGATACCCTTTATCTTGAAGGCGACCGACCATAGCAGCGCCCATAAGACCAAGACCGATGAATCCAATATTTGGTTTTGTCACTTACGTTTTCCTTAAGTATTTGAATTTCTGTGTTTGTGTCAGTTGTGTTTCAATTTGCAAAGCAACCTCAAGCGTTCGAGCTGCATCTGCAACATCTATCAATGGGTTTTCGCCATCAATAACCTGAAGAAAATGATCAAGTTGCACATCTAGGGGAGGCTTTTTATTTTCTACATTTTCGAGTGATTGGCGTTGGGCCGCTTCCCCCCATTGGGTTCCATGCCATAAGGTCATCGAGGGAAAACTAATCCCGCCTTTGGTTCCTGTGATCCACATCATGTCTTGGCTGGTCGTCCCAATATTAGGGTTTTCTCCAGTTCCCGCCTCAAAGCCCCATGGGCTAGGGGCAGTGTCTGCAAAGCTAATGGCTCCTGTCGCTCCATTTTCAAAGGCTAAGGCAATAGCACCACTCTCGATACGGTCCTTACCTCGCAGTCCCTTACCGCTCAAAGCTGCAGTCTGGCTGATTTCGCCAATCACATAACGTAACAAATCTATGTCATGAACCAGATTGATCATGACAGGGCTACCCCCAGCGGTACGCCAATTTCCCTGATAGTATTCGTCTGGTTTACGCATCGCCCAAATGAGAGAGGCATTGATCACAGCGCCAATTGCATCATCCGCGATCAACGTTTTTAGCTGTTGGATAGATGCATGGTAACGTCTGTGATGACCCACAAGCGATCCGACCTTGTGGCGCTTTATAGCGGCTTTAAGTGTGCCGGCGTCATCCAATGTACCAGCAACAGGCTTTTCAATCAAAACGTGCCATCCACGCTCTGCGGCCTCGATACCGTGAGCAGCATGTAAATGTGTTGGCGTCGCGATAACCACGCCATCTACATGCTCGTCAACCTCAGTCATGCTATCAAACCGCTTAGCTTGGGTCGCGATCGATACATCTGGATCGACCAGACCAACCAGCTCACAATGCGGATGCGCAAGCACCGATTGAATGTGGCGGATACCAATAAGCCCGCCCCCAACAATTAATATCCGCTTCACAGCAACAACGATATTATGGAAGGCCAAATCAGAAGCACTGAGAGCGCCAACAGCTGGATCCCGATAAAGGGTAAAAACCCTTTAAAGATATCGGTCAAGCTGATGTGGGCCGGTGCCACTGATTTGAGATAAAAAGCTGCTGGCCCAAAGGGCGGTGATAAGAAACTCACCTGCATATTCATACAGAACACAACCCCGAACCAAATCGCCACATGGCTTGGCTCAAGCTGTCCAATGAATCCGATTTCCTCAATGGGAAGACGCAAAACGATAGGAAGGAAGACGGGAATTATCAGCAATACGATACCAACCCAATCCATGAAAGCACCCATGAACAACAAAATAACCATCATTGTCAGTATTACCATCATCGTCGGTAGCTCTTTGCCAACGATCAAATCAGCCACATATTGTGGACCTCCCGAAATGGTATAGGCACCTGCCAAAGACGCGGCCCCGATGGTAACCCAAATTATCGTACCCGTAGATTTGAGCGTTCGCATCAGGCTTTCCCAAACCAATTCGAACGATCCTTCGCCACGCATGATCGCGATGATTAAAACCGCAAAAGCGCCCATCCCTGCGGCTTCGGTAATTCCGGTAATACCGCCATAAATAGACCCTAATACCACCCCGATAACGACCATCGGTGCAACAAGACCCTTGCCCATATTCCAACCGATCTTGGCGCGCTCTTTACCAAATACGAAGTAGATCAAGATCAAAGAAATAATAATGATTCCGCCAAACCATGGCAGGTAACCCGCCGTACCAAGACGCGCTAAATCACCACCGCTCGCCGCACTCGCAGCATTGGACCCTGAAAGCTCAAAGAAAGACGCCCGAATGAACAACACCGCAGTAAAGCCTGCCACAACGATACTCATGAACGCACCGAACAATTTGCGTTTTTCGACCGGTTCCGGATCGTTTGGGTCGGGTTCCGGTAAAGGCGCATCTTCTGGCCGAAGCGTTGTGCGAACCACGATGTAAATGATGATCATCGACGCAAGCATGAAGCCCGGAATGAAAGCGGCAGTAAACAGTGCCTTTATTGAGGTCTCTGTGATCAAACCGTAAATGATCAAAACGATTGATGGTGGGATCATTGTCCCCAGCGAACCCGAGGCGCAAATAACGCCGATTGCAAGATTCTGATTGTACCCAAGGCGCAACATTTGAGGTAAGGCGATAAGGCCGAGTAGAACAACCTCTCCGCCAATAATTCCCGACATCGCAGCCATAATGACAGCCATAATCGAAGTGACAATCGCGATCCCACCACGTGTGCGCGACAGCCAAACATTCAACGATTCATACATGTCTTTAGCGATGCCGGAACGCTCCAACAAAGACGCCATAAAGATAAACAGCGGCACCGAAATCAAAACATAATCCGTTAATAGCCCATATATCTTTTGTGCTAAGATATAGAGCGCGCCCGTCCCCGGCCGACTTGTCAACACACCATCACCGAAGGTGAGTGGGTTCAACAACAAGGCTGGTTCGAACTTCATGACCAACACCAACACCGCAAGAGAGGCAGACGCCATGCCAAGCGGCATACCTATTGCTAACAGTGCAATCATTGCCAGCATAAGAATGAGTGAGATTGTTCCGATATCCATTAGTCTTGCCCCACTGCGCGTTTGAGCGCGTCAATTTCTTCTTGGTCAGGTTCGTCGGTGTGTTTGCTTGGTACCGCGTTCCAATCCTGAATTAGATTTAAGACGGCTTGCATCGCGACCAATGAAATCATGATCAAAACCATTGGTTGTAACGTTGCAGGAATGGGTGGATTGAATGCCGAGCCATACAATTCCCATTTATAAAGTTTGTTAACGAACACCTGTTTGTAGCTTCCATACACTAGGAAGAAGGCAAACATCACAATCAAGATCGTCGAGATGGTATCAAACACACGTTGCAACCAACGCGGAACCACATCGTAAAGTAAAAAAATCCGGATGTGACTACGTTGCTGCATCGCGTAAAAACCCGATGTGAGAAACACAAAACTTGCAAACCAAAGTGTCATCTCGTTGGCCCACTCGGTTGGTTTTTCAATAACGTAACGTAGAAAGACTTCATACAACATGACGACCGTCATAATCGCGATCATCATCATTGTTACGCGTCCAAGGAACATAGCGATGCGGTCGATTGCGCTTGCGCCCTCAAACTCCATGACAGCCGCATTCACAGTTTTCGCGCCAAAGAACGCAATGATGGGCGTTAAGATCAACGCCAGCATATCGACAAAATCGATATGTCCCCCAAAAATACCACCAAGATTTGGTGTAATATCCGCACGCATGTAAATCGTTTCGACTTGCCCACGCAAAGAATCTGAAGTGTAGGGAATCCAATCCAGCATAAAGGCTGGTAGATGCCAAACAAGCCAGCTCATTGTTCCGACAAAGGCCAGTGGCAACAGCCATTCAGCAATTCCGCCTCGTGTTCCTTGCATGGTATATTCCTTCGTCTAAGCGCTAATTGAATAATGATTGATAAAGTCACGGTTCGGCACGACACCGATACCTGATCCAGTAGGTATAATAACGCGCCCATCATTGGCCTTTACCTGCCCTTGGATATCCAACGGTTCAGTCAACAATTGGTCACGGAATTTATTGTCCGTGGTGTCGCATTCCAGCATCGGCTCCCAGGGATGTAACCCACCTGGCAGCGAAGGCATCGCCGCAAGCAATTGCAAATTCGTAGCAACAGCGATTGCACTACCCCAAACGTGATTTACGACAGGTGTAAAATGCGCGTGACATAACGCTAAGACACGCAAATACTCCGAGATTCCACCCAAAGCGCAAACCTCTGGCTGGGCAATATCCAAGCCTCGATTCTCAAGAATACTGCGCCAACCCCAACGATTAAATTCAGCTTCACCACCTGAGATATTAACCGATAAGCCAGCGCGCAAATCACGATATCCATCATGATCTTCTGGCGCGATAGGTTCTTCGAACCAATAGGCGTCCAACTCTTCTAGAGCACGCCCCACATAAAACGCATCCGAAGTTGTATAGGCATGGTTCGCATCAACCATGAACTTAAAGTCCTCACCTACACCGCGCCGTACTGCCTCACACAATTTAACGTCTGATTTGGGACCAAGGCCCGTTTTCATCTTCGTTGCTACAAATCCCATTTCTTGAATACTCAAAGCTTCGTCTTCGAACCTAGAAGCCAATGCCTCAACCGGTTCATCACGCAACATCATCCCGTAGCCATAACAAGAAACCGACGTACGGTGCGCGCCACCAATCAGCTTATGGATTGGCAAACCTGCCACTTTGCCAGCTATGTCCCACAAGGCAATGTCGACACCGGACAAGGACTGCAGAGGCATCCCTTTTTGGCCGTGATCTCGCATGAGGTTGTAAACCTTGTGCCAGATTACATCTCGGTCCATCGGGTCCATACCAAGGATCATCGGCTGAATTCCTTTTTCAACGATACCCTTATTCGCAATAGCAATATTACCTGGCCCAAAGCACTCACCCCAACCAGTCACACCTTCATCTGTCTCGACCTCAACCAAATGAGCCGTGCGCATACTATAATACTGCTGTGAGTATCCCAATTTCTCGGGCATCTCATACTGCAGCACATGACTGGTGATACGGGTGATTTCCATGGATGAACTGTGAAGCCTGAGGTGAAAACGGCAGGACCTATTTTGGGCCCTGCCGTATTTTCATTTTGCCAAAATTGGCGATTACTTCATCGCACCTAAATCTTGCAAGAAGCTGATGTGGCTTGCGAGCAGCGCTTGTGCTTCGGGCGTTGTCGCGAATTCAGTCCAACCCTTTTGAACAGCATCACGATAGACCTGTAGGTCTTCGGGAGACCATTCATATAGGCTCACGCCTTTTTCACGAAGCTCTTTAGCTGTTTGAGCATTTTGAACTTCATTGTTGGTCGCGTTGTGTAGCGCTAGGCTATCCATAGCGACTTCCATGATTTTCTTGTGGTGTGCTGGCATCGCGTCCCACGCGTCCTTGCGGCAAGCAAGGTGGTCCGCAGGCATCGAGTGGAAACCCGGATAATTGGTATGCTCTGCGATATCATACAAACCCAAGCCTACGTTGTTGGTCAAGTTTGCAGCATCTGCGCCATCGATGATGCCCGTTTCAAGTGCTGTAAAGATTTCGTTAAAATCCATAACAATAGGGGAAGCCCCCAAGTTTGCGAAAACTTTCGTTGCGAGACCAGGAGGCGAGCGGAATTTCCAGTCTTTGAAATCTTCAACGCTGCGAATTGGTTTGGTCGATGCCAATGACTCAGGGCCGGGAATCCACCATCCAACAAATTCCATGTCGTATGGATTATACAAATCGTTCAAAGCTTGACGACCATCACCGTGGAGCAGCCATGCCATCTGTTGATATGGGTTTTGATAGCCACCCATCAAATCGCCCGCGAATTGGAATGCCGGGTTCTTACCTGTTTGGTAAGCGCCACCGGTCATATCGCAGTCAAGAATACCTGTCGCGGCTGCGTCAAAGGTTTCAACTGCTTTCACAACGGAACCAGAGTAAAACATCTCGATTGAGATTTCACCGTTCGACATTGTTTGAACATCATCGATGAATTTCGCAGCCATCTTCCCAGAAAGAGTCTCAGGGGAAAAGTGAGTTTGAATTCGCAAATTGGTGGTTTCAGCAGACGCAGTCAAAGCAGACGACGCAAGCAAAGCTGCTGTCGCCGCAGCGGTTGCTGCAGTTTTCAATAGTTTCATGTTGTCCTCCCAGACGTAAAATGACGAACGGTCAAAGGTCTTTTTGCCCCCGTTACCGAGTCCTGCTTCGACGTTAGGTGGAGAATCTGAGTCTCACAACAAAAAAATGAAATTTCTTTTAATTTTGAGATTTTAGTGGAAATTCGAGATTTTTGGCTTTATGACAAGTTTGCACCTATATTAAAGGCAAGTCTCAATGGCTCAAGAAAACGAAATATACGAAAGCCTAAAGCAGCGATTGATAATAAATGAATTTGAACATGGCAGCCGTTTGCGGGCCGAAGTCCTGAAATTAGAATTTGGCTGTTCAGCGAGTTCACTTCGCGAAGTGTTGTTCAGGCTATCTACTGTTGGCCTCGTTAAATTCCAAGAGCAGCGTGGGTTTCGCGTGCCAGAGCGTTCCCCAAAATTGCTAATTGAATTAACCCATATGCGAGTGCTGCTCGAGGGCGAAGGCACTGTTCTTTCCATTCGTAACGGTGGCGTTGGATGGGAAGCCCGCCTGACTGCCGCGCACCACCAGCTAAGTCATATTGAAAAACGCATCCATTCTTCTGACGACCGGACGCCTTTGGAGCCCCTATGGTTCAAGGCCGAACAAGAGTTTCATGAAACTTTGATTTCCGCCTGTGAAACCGAAACATTAAAGGAAATGCATAGCCGTGTTTACGCCCAATTTCGACAACAATTGATGGTCGTCGATAGAAATTTCGATTTCATTTCAGACAATATTCAGCACCATTCCGCGATTTTGGAAGCAGCTTTGTCCGGCGATGAAAACTTGACGCGGCAAAAAATTCACGACCACCTAGCGCGGCATTTACTGGGCGATACGCTATATTAGACCGTTTCTCTTTTTCAGCTCCAGAAACAGACCCGAATGATCTAGATCAGCTCCATCCATCTCTGAAATAAAATGCTCAAAACGGTCTCGCACCGCTTGCGTTGAAGGCAACCGTAACCCCATAGACGCGGCTTCTGCCAGTGTATTATCCAGATCCTTGAGTTGGAATTTCGATAACCCTCCGGGCTCAAAGTTCCCAGTTGTCATCCGCTCACCGTGTTGCTGCAAAATAACGCTATCGGCAAATCCACCTTTTAGCGCGGCCCTCAATGCTACCGGATCTCCGCCGCCTTTCTCGACCAAAAGCATGGCCTCCGCGACAGCACCAATTGTCACTGCCACGATGGCTTGATTGGCCAGTTTAGATAGCTGTCCTGTCCCAGATGGCCCCACGTGAACC
>JALZUL010000247.1 GCA_023301665.1 Ascidiaceihabitans sp. | reverse complement strand
GTATCGGTCGCAGAACAGGTCACGAAAGAACCACTCACAAATGCACTTACCTCAGGCGTTGGCTCGAAGCAGGCGATCGTACCAAGGCGATCATCCATCACCACCACATCGCGCACAAATGCACGTGTACCGGCATTCGTAACCTTGAAGGTATAGACGATTTCATCGCCAACTTCTGCAAAGCTCGCATCAGTTTCTGCTGTCTTTTCGATATCCAATGCAGGCGTACCTTCATCAGGAATCGTCTCAGAGACCAACGCGCTCGTCGTCACACCATCTGTCGCTGTCGCGAGATTCGTAACAGACCCTAGATCCACATCATCCACAGTGACCGAATAAATCCCCGTACAAACATAAGTCTGTGTCGGGGCGACCCCTTCGACCGGATATTCTGGGCATGTGATATTCGCCGCATCAATCAGGTTGTCGTTGATCGTTATTGGGTTTTCAAACGTCGTATTCCCAATGTTTGTCACCGTATAAGTATAGGTCACTTCTAGGCCAGGAATAAACGTCGCAGCTGGGACACTCTGCGCGACTTTAACAACTTCCATTGCTGGCAACTGTAATGCTGGTACCGTCAATGACGCCTCTGGTGAAGTTGTCGAGCCGTCCGTCGCCGTTGCCGTGTTCAGACGGCTCCCAACATCGATATCATCTTGGACAACAGCATATTCACCCGTACAAATGATCGATGCATCCGGAGCAACTGGACCCGCGGCACAAGTGATTTGACCACCAGCGTCAGTGATCAGTGGATCGATAATACTGAACGGACCATCAAGAGTTACGTTACCCTCATTTGTCACTTCAAATTCGTAGGCAATAATCTCGCCTACCGAGCTGAATGTGGGCGATGCGCCTGACGGCAAACGTTTCACCAATGACAACTGCGGCGCAGAAGGCACGACAAGATCAGCGGTTTCATTTCCATCGGCCGGATCATTGTCATCCGTGACGTCCGTAACTGGCGAGCCAAAGGGGGGCGTACCTGTCACCACCGCACTGTTGGAAATTCCACCCTCGTCAATATCGTCTTGGGTCAGAACATATGTAGCAGTGTATGTGGCGATCTCATCTGGCAACAGTACCCCTGCCCCGGAGTTTTCTGTTGAGCTTATGAATATCGGATTAGACGTAAGCGCCAAAACCGTGCCATCCGCACGTGTCAATGTATCGCTGGCCACAGCTACATTTCGCAGGGTCACGTTACCGGTATTCTCAGCAGTGATTGCAAAGGTCACCGTTTCGCCCAATGCGATTGTCGTCGAAGTAATTGTCTTAACACCAATAATACCCGGCACGGCTGGAATTTGTACCAAGGTCGGATTGTCGACGCCATCACCGTCAACACCATTGTCAGACAAATCAGTTACGGGTGTATCGTTTGGCGACTGCGCTCGCGCGAGTACAGAGTTTGTGATCCCACCACCATCAACATCATCTTGCGTCAGTGCATACGTAGCCTCAAAGACCCAGATTTCATCGACCTCAAGATCGCCGGCCACTCCCGCATCCCCGCCTGTCAGAACTGGCTGCGTCGTTAGCGTCAAGGGTACACCATCAGCGCGTCTGAGGGTGTCCACCAATGTAACCGTATCAAGCGTTTGATTGCCCGTATTCTCTACAGTGATCTCAAACGTTACGATCTCTCCGGCAATCGGCGGCGAAGAAAGCGCGGTCAAATCGGCAGTTTTAACGGCGGTCAATTCCGGTTCAGCAGCAGCAACAGGCAGATCCACAGTTTGCGTATCGCTCGGAGCAACAACACCATCAGGCGCTGTCGTCGTCACTGTCGCAGTGTTCGACAAATCATTTTGAACGTCGATGTCATCTTGGGTCACAACATAAGTTGCTTCAAACGTCACGACATCGTTCGGACCCAATGTGTCCCACACACCATCAGCACCACTGTCGGTGCTGTTGTTTTGCTCCAACAGATCCGACAACAAAGTATCCGCGCCAACGTTTAGCGCGGCCGTACCCGATGCACTGGTATGTTGGTCGCCCACAGTCACATCGGTCAAGGTCACGTTGCCCGTGTTTTCAACAGTGTAACGGTAAGTGATTGTATCGCCTTCAGCGACGTCAGGGTCACCCACAACTTCTTTCACCAAAGAAACGCCAGGGGTCTGAATAACTGGTACTGTTAGTGATGTCTCCGCATCCCCTGGCACTGTCGGCAAAGGCACTTCAGCACTAGAAACGCTCGCAATATTTGTCACATCACCGCTATCAATATCCGCCTGTGTCACCGTGTAATCCGCTGAACATGTCAACGTTTCTAACGGTGCCAAACCAGTCAACGGAATCGGTCCGCAATTCACATTTGCGATCCGGTCATCAATCACAACAGGCTGATCAACCAACGTCACATTGCCGCTGTTTGTGACCGTATAAGTATAAGAAATCACATCACCAAAGGCGACAACGTTGCTGACATTGGCGGCTTTCAAAATAGAGAACGCTGGTGCACGATCCGGACCCTGAACAAAGACGTCACCCGTTTCTGTCAGTGTTGTCGCATTTGGGGTCGCTGGTAAGGCTGTTGCCGTTGCTATGTTGGTGAAGCCACCTACTGTTACTCCACCGACAGTATTCAATGCATCGACGTCATCTTGGGTCGTCACATAACTGACAATACAGGATGAATCTGATGCGCCCGGCGCAAGGGTCACAACAGAACATGTGGTAGGGGTCACAGCCAAATTATCTGAAATATTCAAATTGTTCAGGGTGACATTCCCTTGGTTCTCTACCGTGATGATAAAGGTGACCGTCTCGTCTTTTGTGCTAAACACGGCCCCAGATACTGGCGCACCCTGCACAGCTTTTGTGACAACCAAAAGCGGCTCAGGAATATCCAACGGATGAGAGTTGGTGCCGGTTGTTGTGATGGTTTCACCCTGTGGGTCAGAGCCCGTCGCTGTCGCTGTATTAATCAAAGACTGTGCATCAACATCTGACTGCTGCACCGTGTAGGTTCCGACACAGGTCAAAACATCATTTGGAAGCAAAACAACATTCGTTCCCGCAGGAGCCCCTGCGACAGTACATGTCAACGCTGGGATAAGCGGATCAACCAATGTCACACCACTGATGGTTTGGTTTCCTGTATTTTCAGCTGTCAAAGTGTAAGTCAGAATATCATCAACCAATGCAGGGCTTGGTCCAGCGGTCACTGACTTCAAAACCGTCAGCTCTGGGTTTTCAACAGCTGGTACAGTCTTCGTCTGTGCTGGTGAAAGCACCAAGGTCTCATTGACCGTACCAGGCGCAAATGTCGTCGAAGCCGTCGCTTCGTTGGTTACAAATCCCGCATCTAGGTCATCTTGAGAGACTTCATATACTGCAGTGCACGTTTGAGTCTCACCAATGGACAGCGTGTCCGTCGGCGTATCAACGTAACACGCGATTGGATCCTCAAACCGGTTATCAGCGATCATGATATCTGTGTTGAAGCCCACGCCACCACTGTTGGTGATCGTATAGGTATAGACAATCGAGTCGCCCAACTCTGCAAAAGTAACATCCGTTGGAACACTGTCTTTGGTTAGGCTCAGAGCTGGAACAGCCCCAACTGGATAAATCTCGTCATCTGATGGTGAGGTTACCACCACCCCATCAAAGCTACCCAAAGCCGTGGCCACGTTTACTGTTGAACCAAGATCAAGATCGACGCTGCGAATAGTATATGTCGAAGTACAGGTCGCCGTCTCGAGCGGATCAAGGGATGTTGGCGCACCCGTACAATTCACAGTCGATAGGTTATCGTCGACAGTGAACGTTCCATCAATGGTGACGTTCCCATCGTTTGTGATCAAGAAGCTATAAGAAAGAACCGTTCCCACATCGAATAGGTCTGGTACCGCACTTGTTAACGTTTTCACGATTGCCAAGGATGGGTCTTGTATCGCCGTCACTGTCGCTGTTGCAGGTTCTTCTTCGGAAACAACCTGATTGTTAAAGGTGGTTTGTGCAGTACCTGTGTTGGTCACGAACCCGTCATTCAAATCTTGAAGATCAGCTGTCCAAGTTTGTTCACATGTCACCATTCCAAGCGGCGCAAGCCCTGCACCACCGCAATCCAATGTTCCTGGAATTTGATCATCAAATACAGAAACCGATGAGGTCAAAGTCACGTTGCCAACATTGGTAATCGTATACTCAAAGATTGTCGTGTCACCCGGCTGGGAATAGGTCAGCGGCGATCCCGCTTTAACCGCTTTTGCAATAGTAATTCTTGGCAATTGCGTTGCAGGGACCGTGATTTCAGCTTCATCACTTTCAGCATCAACGCTGGTTGCCCCGCCATCCACAAACGGAACAACAGGTTGATTTACAGTAACGGTCGCAAGGTTTTCAAAAGAGCCGTTATCGAGATCAGGTTGCGTAACAAAGTAACTGCCCGAACACAGAACGGAATCCCCCACTGCTATCGGCGAAGGCGCACAGCTAATCAATCCGCCAGCTTGAGTGATCAGCGGATCGTCAATCACGACTTGCGCTGTGATTGTCACATTGCCTGTATTCGTAACCTCAAATTCAAATTCGACTTCTTCGTTCAACACTTGATAGGTCAGCGGCTCGGATGACTTAAGGCGTTTCACCAAATCAAGCTCTGGAACAGCTTCAAAACGAACCTCTGTTGGATCATCAACCGTGTTGCCATCGGTATCATCGCCATTATCAGAGGTGTCAGTAACAATCACATCCGTAGGCGACTCAGCTGTAACCGTGACCGTGTTGTTCACACCGCCTGCATCAACATCTTCCTGAAGCAATGTATACGTTGCGGTGAAGGACCACGTTTCGGTCGCATCCAGCGCGTCGGCCGTCAATCCTGTATCCCCTGCTGGACCACTTAGGGTCAAAGCCAAAGGCGTGCCATCACGGCGCGTGAAAGTATCAGTTGGAACCACGTTGTCCAAAGTCACGTTACCCGTGTTTTCGACGGTAATCGTATAAACAAGCGTGTCCCCGGCTTCCACCGGATTAGACAAGCCAGCGGTATTCACGGTTTTGACCACATCCATGCTTGCAATCGGGTCAATCACGATGCTGGTTGGATCATCTCCTATAACGCTGTCGTCGTCCGACAAATCAGAGATTACATTGCCCGCAGGATCATCCGCTGATGCCGTTGCTTGGTTGTCGACACCACCAGCATCGATATCCGCTTGGGTCAAATTATAAGTCGCTGTAAAGACCAACGTCCCTGTCCCAACAGGCAAATCTAAGATGGATGCATCTCCGCCTTCATTCGACCCACCGATCAATAGTGTTGGCGTTGGTGCAGGATCAGAACCGGTAAAGGTCGTTTCGGTAACGCCTACATCAAAGAGCGTAACGTTACCCTCATTTGTAACAGCGTAAGTGTAGCTAACCACATCACCTGCATTCACAACCCCATCGCTGCCAGCATTCACAGTGGCCGCTTTGACCACTGCAATCGCTGGTGCGCGTGGAATGATAACATCTGTCGGCGTGTCGCCGTCTGGCGCGTCTGCATTCGACACGTCACTGGTCGTACCACCTTGCGGCAGCGTGCCCGTCGCAGTGGCCGTGTTGCTCACACCACCTGCATCGATCGCCTGCTGGTCAAGCGTAAAGCTCGCAAGGTAAGTCCACGTCTCACCCACATCCAACTCGCTGTCGTCATCCAAATCGCCTGCGCTCAAGGTCGGGCCCGTGGTCAGGTCAAGATCTTCGCCATTCGCATCCGTCAGCGTATCCACAAAATCAATCGCAGACAGCGTCACGTTACCCGTGTTCGCAACCGTAATCGTAAAGTCGATCGTATCGCCCACGACAACTGGATCAGACAGTGTCGCGACAGCCGTCTTCACAACCTCAAGACCCGGCGTGGGCGCAAGCGTCGTCACTGTCGGTTCATCTTCGGTTGCGCTGTCATCATCCGACAAATCGCTGATCTCTACCCCATCAGGGTCTTCCACTCTCGCCGTGGCTTGGTTTGTAATCTCACCCGCGTCCAAATCAGCTTGGGTCACCTCATAGGTCGCCTCAAAAATGATCGGCGCTGCGCCAACGGCAATGTCAAAGACCGCGCCTGTGTCGATCAGACTGCCGCCACTTTTGTAAGCCGGCGTTGGTGCTGGATCAGAACCAGAGAATGTCGTCTCTGTCACACCAGCGTTCAGCAAGGTCACGTTGCCATCATTGCTTACCGTATAGGTGTACGTGATCACGTCACCCACGTTCAGGATGTTATCTGTACCCAGATCAACGCTTGAGGTCTTTACAAGACCAACAACAGGATTGCGCGGAAAGTTGATAACAACTGGTGTCGGCAATACCTCTGTGATTGGAACGCCTTGGGGATCAGTACGCGTCACGCTCACTGTATTTGTAATACTGCCAGCGTCCAATCCGACCTGCTCTACAACATAAGTCGTTTTGTAAACATGCGTCTCACCCACATCCAATTCACCATCCAGATCCGTATCACCCCGATCCAGAATCAATGGGGTTACAGTCAATGCATCGCTCGCTGTGTTGTTGGTGGTAAGTGTATCTGTCGGAGCAAGACCCGTAAGCGTCTGATTGCCTGTATTCGCGACGGTAATTTCAAAGCTTACAACATCACCAAGTACAACTGGATCACTGAGCGCAGCGCTACCGGTTTTGCTGAC
The DNA here is from genome assembly GCA_023301665.1 of Ascidiaceihabitans sp. Taxonomy (GTDB): domain Bacteria; phylum Pseudomonadota; class Alphaproteobacteria; order Rhodobacterales; family Rhodobacteraceae; genus Ascidiaceihabitans. The sequence goes on along the minus strand of JALZUL010000247.1, from coordinate 9,609 downwards.
CGTAAATGACGGGGCTTTCGAAACGACTGTTACACTCGCATTCGCTGTTTGAGCAGGCAGGCTTTGAGCGTTAGGATCTACACCAGTTACGCTGGCTACATTGGTCAGTGTTACCTGTTGGTCTACGTCATCTTGGGTGACCGTATAGGTTGCTGTAAAGGTGACAACATCACCGGATCCCAACGTATCCCAAACACCGTTTGCAGCGGCATCTGTAGACGTTCCTGTTTCATTAACGTCGGTAATCAAGGTATCACCAGCGACCGTCAATGCTGCAGTTCCGGCGCTGCTGGTATGTTGGTCCGTTACCGTTACATTTTCGATCGTCACATTGCCCGCGTTGGTCACTGTATAAGTATAGGTAACGTCATCACCAACCTCGACATCCGCTGTCGGCGAAGGCGTTTTAATAATGCTCAACAATGGGTTTTGAGCGGCATCAATTGTAAGGGTCGCTGTTGCTGGCGTCGTTACTTCACTAGAGGTTACGCTCGCGATGTTGGTTACACTGCCGCTGTCTAAATCTGCCTGCGTCACCGTATATGGTTGAGTACATGTCACAATCTCCGTCGGCAAAAGCCCACCCGCGGGAAGTGTCCCACAATTGAAGGGCACAGGAGTACCTGCAGCATCCGTAATCCGGTCATCTTCGACAACCGGCTGAGCCGTTAAACTAACGTTACCGCTATTGGCGACAACGTAAGTATAGGTAACAATCTGCCCAACACTGGTGATCTCATCCGTCGTGCTTGATTTACCAAGGGTAAATTCTTTGATCCGTTCTGGGCCCGCCGCAAATTCATCGTCTTGTCCCGTCACTTCTACAGAATTCGGTGTGGCAGGTTGTGAAGTGGCAGTCGCCGTGTTCAAGACCCCTGCCCGACCGATCGTTCCATCTGTCCCAAATGCAGCGTCGAAATCTGCCTGTGTTACGGTATAGACCACAACACAGCTGGTATCCGTTTCACCTGGGGCAAGCGAACCTATAGTACATGTTTGTGGCACAACAGTTAGGCTATCAGTCACAACAGTATTGGTCAGCGTCACATCGCCAGAGTTAGTCACCGAAATATTAAACGTAATTTCTTGGCCGACAGAACTAAAGTCATCATCTGGCCCAGGGAAAACCTCGAGATCTTTTGAAACACTAACAGCCGCCAGCGGCGCAATCAGTGGATGCGTATTCGTTGCAGTGGCCTCTACAGCGACACCTTGAGGATCAGAACCCGCAACAGTTGCTGTATTTGGTAGCCCTTGCTCCGTGGTATCAACGGCATCTTGCGCGTCAATATCCGCTTGGGTCACCGTATAGCTCCCTACACATGTCAGCGTGTTGTTAGGTGCCGTTGGTGACAAAATCACGTTGGAAGCAGCAGGTGATCCATTCACTGTACATGATGTAAATATTGGGATCAGTGGGTCGGTTATCGCAACCGCTGAAATCGTCTGGTTGCCTGTGTTCGTTGCGACGATTGTATACTCAAGCGTATCGCCCACATCAGCAATCGCAGGACCGCTCGTTACCGATTTTGTGATTACCAAGAGCGGTGTCTCTGTACCCGTAACGGTAACTGTATCTGATGGGGAGACCACTGTTTGTGGGCTACCAGATGCTGGCGCAAAGATCGTCGAAGCTGATGCTTCATTCGTTACAAAACCCGCATCCAAATCATCTTGGGTAACGCTATATGGCAGCGTACAAGTATGCGTCGCCCCAACATTAAATGTACCCAACGATGCAGGACGACAAATAAATGTTCCCGCTTTGTCATCCACAACACTAATGTCACCTGTAAACCCAGCTCCACCAGAGTTTGTAATGACATATTGATACGTTAAAGGATCATTCAGAGCACTAAACGTTGTTGCTGAGCTTGGCTCTAGAGATTTCACAATGCTAAGCGCCGGATCTGCATCAACCGGAAAGATCGCTGTACTGCTTGGTGACGTTACCGGATCACCATCAAAGGCACCAACGGCTGTCGCGACATTGGTCGCGGACCCCAATTCCAGATCACCAGATGTAATGTCATACGTTGCTGTACATTCAACAGTGTCGGTCGGTTCCAAATCTGCAGGTGAAGCGCACACCGCTGGTGTAAGAAGCAAACTATCCGAGATCGTGATCGGGCCGTCGATTGTGACGTTACCGTTATTTGTCACAACAAATTTGTAACTTAGAGTTTCGGTATCATCGAACACTGTCGGAATCGGTTCTTCGAGCGTCTTTACCAAAGCCAGCGATGGATTCTGAACGGCTGTAACCGTAACCGTATCACTTAATGACTGAACAGCGACAATCGCGCCGTCTTTGTCCACAAATGTCGTATCAGCTGTAGCAACGTTGGTTACAAAACCGTCATCCAAAGCTTGCTGATCGGCAAACCACGTTTGCTCGCAAGTCACTGTCCCCAACGGGGCAAGATCAGTCGTAGAACAGGTCAGATCTGCAGAAGTAAACTTATCATCGACGATAACAATATCTTCCAACAACGTGACATTGCCGATGTTAGTGACAACATATTCATACGTAATAAAGTTGGCGGCGTTAATCGCAGAAAAGCTTGTAGGCGAACCAGCTTTAACCCGTTTATCAATCATCAATTCTGGTGATTGAGTTGCCATGATCATCTCTGTCACTTCAGGTGAACTGACTGTCACAATCGTTGGGTCGCCCGGGTTTTGAGCAACAACCGATTGGGTCACCGAGGCCGTCGCGTTATTTGTAATGCTGCCTAGGTTCAGGTCCGCTTGGACAACAGTATGGGTACCCGTACATTCCAGCGTTCCACCGGGTGCAATACCTGCTGCCGGAGTCGCGGCGCAGGTCACCGAGGCGATTTGATCATCCACAACGGTGATCGGGCCCGTCAAGGTCGTGTTACCGGCGTTGGTTACCGTAAACGTGTAAGGAACCGACTGACCCAAGGTATCAAAGGTGGTGCCCAACGTTTCTGTTTTTACCATCGTCAAAGCAGGCGCTTGGACGGGACCAGTGACCGTCACGGTGTCATCGTCTGAAACAGCTGTCCCAAGAACTGCTGACTGACCTGCAACTGATGCAGTATTCGTGAAGCTTGCCGCATCGATATCAAACTGAGTAAAGTTCTTTGTCGCTGTCAAAGGCGAACCATCCGAACAGGTCGTCGCAACCGCGCCCGGCAAAAGATCATCGATCGGGCAAATCAATCCACCAAGGTTGGCATCCGAAACACTCAATCCTGTCAGGGTCACGTTACCGGTGTTGGTCACCTCAAATGTAAACACTTCGCTATCCGTCGCAGAGGTATAAACACCATCTGTTGAGGATTTTACGATTTGAACAGAAGCATTCTCGGTCGGACCATCAACAACGGCCGTAGAGCTTTGCGCGGCTGGCGCTGCCACACCAGTCGGTGCGCTGGCCGTCGCATTAGCCGTGTTTGTAAACTGACCTACATCGACATCATTTTGAGTAGCACTATAGGCAACTTTACAGCTGGTTGAATCGGTAACCCCTGGCAGCAAACTTGGGATCGTACAATTTAGCGCAGGCGTCACATCATTATCGACAACCACCACATTTGTCAGTGTCGTGTTACCTGTGTTGCTGACCGCAAAAGTGAAGTTAACGATATCACCCGCTTGGGTGAAATCATTACTCGCCGTCTTTTCCAAAGTGAACGAAGACGTTCGTACTGGGCCTGTCACGCTAACCAAAAGCGAATTCGCCGTCGTGATGTCAGGGCTGGCAACGGTTGCTGTGTTATCAACCTGACCTGCATCAAACTCCGCTTGGGTCACTGTATGGCTAAAGGTACAAATTGAGCTGGTTTCAGTTGGCAATAAGCGCGCAACCTCACAACTAAAGGTTGTGTCCAGTGAATCTGTGACCAGCAAATCCGTAAGGGTTTGCGTACCGTCATTGGTCACAGCCAATGTGTACTCGATAACTTCGCCCACTGCGGCAAACGTGGCTTTATCAGCTGTCTTGTCGATAGACGCGATCATCGTCGCAACGCCAGGTGCGACTGGAACGGAAACATCAGACAGTAGCGTAAGCCCTGCCCCCGCGGCTGTGCTGCCTGCCGCTGTGGCTTCATTGTCGATAACTTCAGCGTCTAGGTCATCTTGGGTCACGATATAGGTGCCAGTACAACTTGGTGTCGCATCCGGCGCAACGTCTGAGAACGTACAAGTTAAATTTGGAATAAGTGGATCAGTGACCGAAATTTCCGTGAACGTCACGTTGCCAGTGTTTTCGACCGCAAAGGTATAAGTGATCGTTTCACCCACACTTGAGAAGGTTGTTGGCGATGCCGTTTTTTCAAACGTGTAAAGCGGGTTTTGCACAACATCGACGCTGACCTCATCTTGGTCAGACGCAATCGTAGCTGTCGCCCCATTTTGCGTGAACTCAAAAGACGCAGTTGCTGCGTTGTCGACTTGACCGGCATCCAGCTCAGCCTGCGTAGGATTGTAGGTGCCGGTACAATCAAAGCTCGCGCCGACATTAAACGGCGAAGGCTGTGCAGAACAGTCTGCTGGAGCCAGCAGCTTTGCGTCATTAATCTGAATTGGCGACACAATCTGCGTATCGCCCGAATTCGTTACGCTGAACGTATAGGTGATCGTATCGGTCGTTTCAGAAACCGTCGCAACATCAGCAGTTTTCACCAAAGACAAAGCAGGCGTTAACACTGGCGCGATGGTGACCTGCACTTCAGCAGATTCAATCAATCCAACAAGAGCCGACCCTTGGGCCGAAGCTGTCGCAGTGTTCTGAACAACACCTGCGTTGATATCGTCAATTGTCAAAATATAATCCGCGGTACAAGACTGAGTACCGTTCACATTTAGCGGCGCGTCGAAGCACAAAAATGATGAAGGAAATCGGCTGTCATCGACTCTGATTTCTGACACACCGATAATATTTCTGATCCGTACATTACCTGTGTTCGTAACTGCATAAGTATAAGTAATCACATTGCCGACTTGGAAATCTGCAGCAGACACCGGCGGCGCAGTCTTAACCAACGTGATCTCAGGTTCCAAAATTGAAGGCACAGTTACTTCGTCAGTATTTGACGTCACTGTGGCCGGCGTTGGCCCCGCAGCCGTTGCCGTGGCGCTTGCAATATTGGTGACCCCAAGTATGTTAATATCTGCTTGGATGGTCGTATAGGCTGCGGACGTACACGTAATCTGGGCCCCAGGTGCAATCGACGTATCCGTACATGTCGCAGTGGTTCTATCATCCGTGATCAAGGGGGCGTTCAGCGTGACGTTACCTGTGTTTGTCAAAACGTAGTCGTAGGTAAGATCAACACCCGGCGCATTGAAGCTTGTTGGAGAGTTGGCATTCAAACGCTTGTCCAAGTTCATCGACGTTGTGCGCACCGCAGGCACGCTCGCAGTATCAGCGCCATTCGCTGTTAGGCTACCCACAGCGATGGTCGCCGTCGCGCTATTATCAACAGTCCCATTATCGATATCGTCTTGATCAACCGTATAGTTAGCCAAACAAGTGATCGAAGCATTAGGCGCAACAGAACCCGACGGACACGTAGCGCCGCCCGTCAACGGGTCGGAAATAACAGGTGCATCTGGGAAACTAACAGTACCTGTGTTCGTGATCGTAAATTCGTATTGGATGACCTCACCGACTGCATCGTAATTTGCTGTGGTCGCTGACTTGGTGAAATCCATCGCCAAAGTTGGGGACGAACCCGGAATGGCAACGGTATCAGTGGCAGGTGCCACCGGACCAACAAGCGCTGTCGCAGTCGCGGTTGCCGTATTGCTTAGTAGCGTCCCAGCACTCGCGAAATTATCAATATCTGATTGCTGAACAGTATAGTCGCCTGAACAGGTCAGAGTATCCCCTGGTAAAAGGGACGCAACAGTACAAGACAATGACGGGATCAACGGGTCAGTTACCGTCACATTTTCAAGCGTTACATTTCCATCATTCATCGCAACGAATGAATATGGGACTGTCGTGTTGACCGCACCGAACTCGGTTAGCGTTGTGTTCTTATCCAAACTTAGAACGGCATTGCGCGCCGGGCCATCCACGGTGACAGTATCGGTTAACCCACCCAGTGTCCCAAAATCGGGAACCCCAGTTGCTGATGCAATGTTGGTCACCGAGCCAAAGTCGACATCTTCTTGGGTTACGGTGTATGTACCGGTGCACAAAGCTGTTTCCGGCGTGCCGCCAAAGTTCGTATCGTTGATGGTTGTAACGTCACATGTAACGTTAGGAATTCTATCGTCACTCACCGCCAGCTGGCGAATTGGCACCGAACCGATATTAGTAATCAAATACTCATATTCGATTACTTCACCAACAGCCGTAAAATCAGTTTTATCTGCGGTCTTCTCAAGACTGTATCCTGGTGCAACCGTAACGATTGCAGGGTTAGTAAGCACATTCCCGCGACGAAAGTCCCAGAAATTGTCGTTCGGGTCATCATCGAGAACCTGAGATCCCGTTTGGTTTGTGGTTAAGATATTAGATAAAAGCGCCGGGTTCGTCGAATTGAACCAACCCGTATCAAACGTCCGGTTGCCAAAACCCACACCGGCACTGATCAATTGCGTGCCATCTAAGTTTGTATTTTGTGTTGGAATATCGGACCAATTCCCGACATTAAATCCATTCAAAAGCAGATCAATATCATCTTCGTCAAACCCACCTTGCTGCGTATCACCGTCAAAAGCCGTAAAACGAATATGAACCTCAGCAAGACCGCCACCAAAATAGCTGGTACAAGAGCTAAATCCGCAATCCAGCTGGATTGGATCATTGATCGTAAAAGGGTTACCCCTGAATTGTGTCGGGGTACCGTTACTATTAAACCCGACAAAGGCATTGGTTGGGTTTGAAAATTGGAAATAGCTGTTCCCATTCACACCAATCAAAACAACCACAACGCCACCCGCTTCAGGATAATCATCAGGGATTGTTAAGTTTGTGCCTGGGACTTGCTGTGTAAAAGGCGTCGCATGCGAAATACTCGCAAAGAATGCGAAAAACATCGCCAAAATGCACTGCTTAAAAAACGCCATCACTATCACCATTTCACGGTTGTGTTACAAAGATGACAGTCGCAGAATTCTGAAGTCAGCTCAACACAAAATCCGGTGCCGGTAGGGGGAATTTCTCAACCCCTAGGTAGTATATGCCAAACTCGGCAGCACGAGTTGCCCATGGGCAACATTTTTCAAGTATATGATCAGATCTCTCGGAATTGCCCATGGGCAATTTTTCAAAAATTTTCGTCAAGAAACTCATTAAAGGCCGATAAAACAAGCACTTTATCAATCGACTTATCTATTTCCAACTGGAATTTCTTTCCACGACTACGAGCAACAATTCCTTTTGTAACCCCGTCGCCGCCGTACGTTTTTTCCTCAACCGCAGCTCTTTCCACCTTCACCGAAGGTTGAGCTGCTTTCTTTAATGCCAATATGACATCGGCCCCATCCAAAAAGGTCCCGTGACCATCACGTGCCGCAAGATGTTTCATCGTCAATCGATCCGCCTCTGCGAGCAAAGGTTTGGCCAGCTTCGGGTCCGCCAATAGTGGCTTAAGATCACGGGCATGGCGTTCTTTGATATCACGGATAGATGCAAATGCCTCAACAATCCGCGACGGCAATTTGGCCATTTGAAGGTAACGGGATAACCACGGTTGGCTCACCTCCAAACGCTCAGCCATCGCTTTTTGTCGGCCATTGTAGTACAAGCTGATCGCCTGCGCGTAGTCGATCGCCCGTTCATAATCAGAGATATCTTCGCGATCTCGATTTTCGATATCAGCAAGGCGGAAAGCCTCTTCGTCTGTCAGATCGCGCACTTCGACCAGATATTTAAATTGTGGATAATTGTTTTCGCGCAGCCAAGTCACAGCGAAATGGCGTCGCGCGCCGCAGATAACTTCGTAAGGAAATTCGCCCTCGGTACGGCGGACAATCGCAGGGAATTCTTGACGTCCTTGGCTTTTAATTCCGTCAATTAAATCTCGACAGTTGTCTTCAGTTAAAAGCCCATAAGATCGATTGTGACGCCGCCACATTTTACAATCACTGGGATCAACCCAGTGCAGGGTCTTTTCTTCAAGATCACCCGACAACCGATCGCCCAGCGTCGTTGAGCGTTTCAAAAAGCGCGCACCTGCTCGATCTTCGTCCTTAGTTTTTTCCACGGGTTCAACTGGTGTCTCTGGAGCGTCCAAGCCGCTTAAGACATCGTCAAAAATAGCATCGTGTTTCTTGCTCATAGTAATCCCTCCTTACGCAATCCGGCGTGATGACTTGGCCATGTCTTGCGGATCAACACTTCGATTTCGCGGTTTACCCCGTCGAGATAAGCCCGGCATCGCTTGTGTGTTTCGGTCCGTGTTGCAGGACCTGTTAATTCATAAACCGTACTCAAATTTGCCGCTGCATTGTCGATTTCAGCACTGTCCATCAAAACGGATTGCATCATGTCATGTGGGAACACAGCCTCCATCATTCGTTTGATCGCACCGTGCGCTGATTTCGTGTCATTCATTTTTGTCGCGAGAATCTTAACAAAAGAATAATCGCGCGCACCGCCCATTTCGGCCAACTGTTGAAGCGTTGCTCCCATCATTTTCAAGAAATGCGCAGTGGATCCAAAATCGATATTGTTGGGTGGAGCGGGGATAACGATGGCATTTGCAGCTCGCAAAACTGATAGTGAAATCATGCCGAGGGCAGGGGGCGGATCCATCAAAATAACATCAAACTGATCTTGAATGGTTTCAATGCCAGTGCGCAAACGATCTAGTACAAATGTTTGATCACGCGCCATCCGTGCCGCAAATTCATACTCTGCATCGTAAAGACCAAGGTTGGCCGGTATCATTGCAATGTTTGGCCAATAGGTTGCCCGCAACGCATAATTTAGTGAGGTTGGTCCACCATGGCGAAAAAATGGGTAAAGGGTATCGTCGTCTTCATCGACATCAACATCTGGGTTTAGTCCAAACATACTGGTTGTCGAAGCTTGGCTATCGCAATCGATGACACAAACACGATACCCCTTAAGGGCCAAGTACTGAGCTAGATGGCAAACCATTGTTGATTTCCCAACCCCTCCTTTGAAGTTCTGGATGGCCAGTACCATTGCGGGATCCTCAGGATCACGACGGGGCAGGGTTCCGAAAACTTCGCGCATTAGGTTGATTTCAGAAAGTGAATACCCAGTCCTTCGCCCTGTGTTAGGGTCTTTTTGAGCCGGTGGTAGTCGCCCATCAGCTTCGGCGTCCCGGATTAGTTTTTCACTTCGACCGACCATTTCTGCAGCCTTGCGAACATTAAATCGTAATCCTAGGCTTTTTGATGTACCAGGAGAATATACCCGCTCTCGAAGCCGATCGATGACAGTTGCGGCACGAGCTGACAATTGCTCAAGCTCTTTCAAACGTACGGGGGGAAGTACAGGCTGCATAATCATTCTCAAGAGTTTGGAAGGTTCTACGAATCATGGACTGTTATGAAGGTAGCCTCAAGTGTGAACTTTCAGAGGAATTGGGTAAAAAACCGGAAGTTTGCCTTTTCCTGTGAAATACCAAACATTGGAGATTGGTATTTGGC
>JALZUL010000246.1 GCA_023301665.1 Ascidiaceihabitans sp. | reverse complement strand
AGTTGTTTACTAAATCTACGTGTGAATTCAGAATATGCTTAGCTTCAGCGCCAAACCCAAAGTGTAAGTAGAGACGTGCCAATTTGAGCGTGACCTCTAAATTTTGTTTACCTAAAGGGTTGAATAAATTTGCGGAAAGTGTGCTTAGCTGTTCGACAAGAGGCCTTCCATCTGACCATGCAGCAACATCTAAATCTATAGTTGATTTGCAAATGTTATGCCTGTCTTGCGATGAATTTTTATATCCATTCAGAAAAGGTACTGTTGGTGGTACTAGTTCGAGATCGCTGTCCACTTTTTCAAATTCTGTAACGGTTTGTGCTCTTGGTAAATTTGAGGTTGGATTGAGCAATGCATGCTGTGCTGGCTTGCTCGTTCGTAAAAAACCTAAAGATGATGCCGTTCCAAAATCGCGTGCTAATTGCCCTTGAAGTGTTTGTAGGAGTGCTTTTGGAAACGCTTTCGTCCGAGGGTTGTTTTCTGACGATACTAAGTTCAATGGCGAAAAAAGACCGCTTGTCTCGGTGCTGGGTATTTGTTGCGGAGTTAGCTTCTCGATTATAGGTTTCTCAACGAGAAATACTGAAGGTGTGAACGATAGTTTTTTTACTTTACCAAAGTGAACAATCTTGTTTTCCATTTGAGCTACAGGCAGATTTGGTCTGTCGTTAACGTCTATTACGAGTAAATTTCCTGTATGTTTATAGACGCGTATTGCACAATCACACGCCATTTGTAGTTCGAGCTTTGAACCTTTCGAGGAAACGTCAGATATTCGGGTGCGATCAATTCTGCGGAAAACGTCTTCAATATTAAATTGCCCTTTGAAAGAAGGGAAATCTAGGATTTGTGTATTTCCCCGACGTACTAATCTCCAAGGTCCCAAAGAGCTGGAATTCAATACTATTCTAGAAAAAGTTCCGTGCTCTCCGGATTTGATAGTTACTGTTTGAGCGTTAGCTTCGAAGGGTAACAGCAAAAGTGCTGCTGAGAAAAAAAATATACGAAGGTGGCTCATGCTGCTTGATGCTTTACGGCTTTCAAAGCTTCTTCTAAATCTGAAAAGCTAGGTCTGAAATGAGATGGCGTGTTTTGGCGTCCAACTTCGATGCAGATGTTCGTCGAGTGATTGTGTAGGTTGGCGACGAGAACTTCTCTTATCAGCTGGTAAAAGTGGGAGTCTTCTTCCGTTACGACCTTCACCTTTGCAGCGAAAGGACCAACCAAGCCGTAAGCTAAGAATACTCCAAGGAAGGTGCCTACGAGTGCGCCGCCAATCATTTTTCCTAAGACTTCTGGAGGTTGATCAATCGAAGCCATAGTTTTGATTACCCCCAGAACGGCAGCGACAATACCAAGTGCAGGAAGGCCGTCAGCAATTGTTTGGAGTGCGTGGCTTGAATGCATCGAATGATGAATGTTTGAGTCGATACGTTTCTCTAGAACCTCTTCAACTTGATGAGGGTCGTCATAATTCATCGAAGCCGATCGTAAAGTGTCACAAATAAGCGCGGTGGCTTCTACATCGGCAAGAATCTTTGGATATTTAGAAATAATTGTAGATTGTTGAGGATCTTCGATGTGCGCCTCGACGGAAATTGGATCTTGGCGGGCGAGCCTTATTAATTCGTAAAGAAGGCATAAAAGATCCCGGTAATCGGAATTTTTCCACTTTGCTCCTTTGAAAACCTTCCCTAGATCTTTTAGTGTGTGTTTTATTTCCGATAAGCTATTGCTAATTAAAAAGGCACCAATGGCTGCGCCACCGATCATCGCCATTTCGAAAGGAAGGGATTGGAGGATGATCCCCATCTTACCGCCAGCGGCGAGATAGCCACCAAAAACCATTACAAAAATCGTTATTATGCCGACAATACCAATCATAAAACTTCCAACTTATTTCTTTGGATCCATGATCTCACAAGGAAGTTAAAAAATACTGGAGATACTAGTCTCCTGGAGCCTTAGAGTTACGACCAGCAAGAATCGCACTGATTGAGTATGCCACTTGAGGACTAAGGCCTGCCATGACTCCTGCTGCGCTTTCCGGTTGCATACGACCTAGAAAGCCCGCCGCAAATGCTGGTTCCATTGTCTCAAAAAGCGCAGCAGTTTCTTTGGGCTTCATATTTTCATAAACGTCGATGAGCTTTTGGATGTCTGTTTCCGCAGCAGTATTCGCTCTTGAAAGTGTAGCACTTAGTTTTTTTTCCGCTTCCTCTAGGGTAACTAGGCGTCTTTCAATTTCGTATTTTATACGCGAATTCGCTTCCCTTTGTTTCGAAAGCTCCAGCCCCAACGTATTAACTCTTTCTTCTCTTTCAATAAGGGCTTCAAGATATTTGGAAGGAGTTTCCTCTTTCGAGATATCGCTTTTGATAGCTTCATCTTTTGATGCCAGGGCGGGTGAGGATTGAGCGAAGGCTTGGGTCGCACTCAACGCAGCTCGTAATATGGCCGAGCTGAGTAAAAACACTGTCAACACAGTAACTACTCCGGTTATGCGGCTTGTTTTTCTTATTGGTATCAATTTTGGGTTCCACTTTTACTAAATCTGACAAACATGGGTTCTGCTGTCGACGAGGTCTGAGGTGGGATTTCCTCGATTTGCGCGGAGGGTTCGGGTAGATCGTGCAACGAAGCGAGTTGCAACTCTAATGTGCGAGTAATTTTATCAGCGTCTTTAGTTAACTTGGTTAGGGTATCAGCAGATGTTTGCGCAGTTTGTTGCGCCATACTTAGTGTTTTCTCTAAATCGTCCACTTGTGCAGAAAGGACAGCAACAGCGCCGCCAACGCCTTTCTCTAAGCTGTTAAAGCGAGTGAGTTTCCGACCTAAACTAAAACAATAAATGCTGGCTCCTAAGCATCCGGAGACAAGCAAAAAATCAGCAACGAGTTCCATATCTTCCTTTCAATTTAAAACAAACTCCATAATCAGTAGGTTGTTGACACGCTCTTTGCCCGCGATAACTTGAATTCTGCGAAGAAGCTGAGATCGTAAGCGCATCAATATTTCAGGACTTTCGAAATCTTTTGTTTCGAGGGCACGTAGATAACTATTTATTACATCGATCACGCGCGGAAGGATGTGTGCGACATCGGTTTGAAACCGTAACGGAACCTCAAGTTGAGACTTGAAGCTAAGATGTTTGTTCGACGACGCCGGGTCCAACGAGACGAGAATCGAAGGGATTTCTAGGAAGGCGACCTCGTTTACTGCGCTCATTTCTGCCGGTAGTAATTTTGTGTGAGGTGACGCACTAGGGTTGAGAACTTTACCGGAATAACTTGCAAAGAATCCCATGCTTGCCCCAATGATCCCCAAAGTTAACGCCACAATTAGAGGCCACTTTGACGGTGCGGTGGAGTCTTCCATTTTTTCGGTCTCAATGTCTGTCATTCTTTACCCAATCGCTCCAGTCAAAATCGTTATAAACCCAGATCCACTAACCGATTGTTAAGCTCAATCAGCGATTGCTGTTTTCGACACCGAATAGAATTTCGGGTTCAAAGGAGGCATGAGTGCAGCAATTTGTAAATGTTTGGGCAAATTTGGATTTACGGCGGCGCATCGTCGTTGTCGGTGCAACAATCGCTATGTTTTTTGCGATCATTACGATGTCAAGAATCGTGGCAACTCCAAGCATGTCGCTTCTCTACGCGGGTTTAGAGACTGCAGCGGCCGGTGAAGTAATCCAATCCCTAGAACAACGGGGAATCGCTTTCGAGGTGAGAGGAGGGTCGATATTTGTTGATCGGGTAGATAGGGATCAGTTGCGTTTGACGTTAGCAAGTGAGGGATTGCCTGCGAATGGCAACAATGGCTATGAATTGCTGGACCAACTTTCAGGGTTTGGTACTACATCCCAAATGTTTGATGCCGCGTATTGGCGTGCAAAAGAGGGAGAGTTGGCACGTACTATAGTCGCAAACGCACACATCGCCGCGGCACGAGTTCATATCGCCACAACTGGCTCAAACCCTTTTCAACGAGGAGTGAACCCTAAGGCTTCGGTTTCTGTAACTTCGAGCAACGGTACAATTTCTACAGGGCAAGCGAAGGCTATTAGGTTTTTAGTCGCTTCAGCGGTCTCCGGGCTTGCCAGTGACGATGTGGTCGTTGTCGACTCGAACGGTAATTTGATAGGTGAACACAATGATCTTTCCCCAACGGTAGCAGGAGACGATAAAGCTAAGATTCTCCGAGATAGGGTTCAGCGCCTGTTAGAGGCTCGGGTTGGTTTTGGAAACTCGGTTGTGGAAGTCAGTGTTGATACCATTACCGAAAGTGAAGCTATCCGAGAACGGTCTTTTGATCCTAAGGGGCGCGTCGCAGTTAGTACGGATACTGAAGAACGTAGCAACTCCTCCTCTGACGCGGGCAATGGCGGTGTTACGGTTGCTTCGAACTTACCGGACGAAGGGGGGGGGAGTACTGCTGAAACAAATTCTAGTAATACGGAAACAAGAGAGCGAATAAATTACGAGGTCTCTGAGACCGAGCGAGAGGTTATTAAAACGCCTGGAGCAATAAAACGATTGACGGTTGCAGTGTTAATTAATGAACTTTCGACGACCTCTGAAACCGGTCAGAACACTGGAGAACAGCGTACGGGCGAAGAAATCGAGGCGCTAAGAGAATTAGTTTCATCTGCGGTTGGTTTTGATGCGAGCCGAGGCGATGTTATTACGATCAAGTCGATGGCTCTACAATCTACGCCCATAAATGGGACATCGCCGAACGATTCAATTTTCAACTTTAATGATATCGATGTCATGTCGGCGATCCAGATGGTGGTTCTTTCGATTGTCTCGTTAATTTTGGGATTATTTGTTGTTAGACCACTGATTGCGAAAGGGCTAAATGAGAACTCTCTTCCTTTGGTTGGGAATGAAGCAAGAGAGAATGTTGAAAATCTAGAGCTAAATAAAGAATCCCTGAAAGCGGATTCTTTGGACCCAATTAGCCTTCCACCGTCCACCAATACGTCGTTCGACCAAGAGGCAAATATCCGTGGTCGCACCCTGCAGGGTGAAGTGATGAATGATGACCCAGTAAAGCGATTGGAAACAATGATTGGCAATCGACAAGAAGAAACAGTTGAGATTTTACGAGGATGGCTCGAAGAAAAAGAAGAGCGTGTATGAAATCTTTTTCTCAAAAATATGAACAATTTGAAGATCCAGATAGTTTTTCTAAACCTGCATCGGGTACCGAAATACGAGACGTTGATAACGAGAAGCTAATGTCGTTCGAAGAGGGGTATCAGGCGGGGTGGGATGACGCGACGGCTGCTCGAAATGTTTCCGATTTAAACCTTCACGATGCCATTCTGGAGAACTTGCAAGAGGTATCGTTTGGCTTCCATGAGGCAAAGAGTGGGCTGATAGGCGAGCTCCGCCCTTTTTTTGAAGAGGTTTTGGATACTCTGGTTCCCGAAGTAATCAAAATGTCGATCGGGCCTTTTATCGTGGAACATATAATGTCTCTAGCTAGTGATGCATCGGATCAGTTGATACTGATGGAAGTTTCAGTCGCTGATTTCTCTTCTTTAAAGGCTTTTTTACAAGCCCAAGACATGTCGTGCTTCGAGCTAAAAGAGCAGGAAAGTCTAATTGCTGGCCAGGTTGTTTTCAAGGTTGGTGGGAAAGAGACCGAGATTGATTTCGAGCACACGCTTCAGGAAATCAAAACCAAAATAGATAACTTATTCGAAAGGGCATAGGCTGATGAAAGAAGTGGATTCAACAAAGTCATTTGCGAGAGACGAGAAAAATCCTTTCACTGCGGTTCCAATTGAGATCACGGTCTCGGTCGGAAAAGCCCGTCCAATAGTCAGAGATCTAGTTATGTTAGGCTCAAATGCGGTTCTAAGATTGGACAAAGGTATTGAAGATCCTGTTGATCTTTTTGTCGGCGAAAAGCTGATAGCACGCGGAATGCTGGAAGAAGATCAAGAAAGTGAAAACGGGGCTCTTTTGGTTCGTCTAACGGAAGTAATAGATGCAAAGTCATCTTCGTAGTGAAGGTAGTTATCAAACCTCTCGTATTAACAGCTATCTTTGTGGGCGTGCCAAGCTTGGCTTTTAGTCAGGAATTGGCGTTCTCACTTGGTGACAACGGATCGTTAAGTGCGCGAACAATACAACTTTTTGCGCTTATCACAGTTCTGAGCTTGGCACCCGGTCTTGCAATCATGGTTACCTGTTTTCCATTTATTGTTACGGTTTTGTCGATTTTACGACAAGCGATCGGTCTGCAATCTGCTCCACCGAACATGATGATTGTTAGTCTAGCTCTCTTCTTAACCTATTTCGTGATGGAGCCTGTTTTCACCGCTGCGTGGGTGGAGGGGTTAGAACCATTAACTAAACAAGAGCTGGATGTAGAGGCCGCATTTATCAAAACACTGGAACCATTTCGCGCCTTTATGGCCTCGCGCCTAGACCCTGATACTTTCTTCGAAATGGCTGCGCTTAGATCAGATACTCAAGACATCGAGCTTACTCCCAACTCTTCACTATCTGTTTTGATTCCTAGTTTTCTTCTTTCTGAGATATCGCGGGCGTTTCAAGTCGGATTTCTTGTTTTCCTGCCGTTCTTGATAATTGACTTGGTTGTGGCTGCTGTTTTGATGTCTATGGGTATGATGATGGTACCTCCGGCGATTGTTTCCTTACCCTTTAAATTGGCGTTTTTTGTTGTGGCCGATGGTTGGAGTCTTATCGCCGGGAGCCTAGTCCGGAGCTATTTTTAGCAGCTATTAAGTGGTTCAAAGATTTATGAAGTGCTTTGTAAGATCTCGATCTTACTATTGATGAAAACCTCATTATATTGCCGGGATGATTGGCAAAGTTATCATCTCGGTTTTTTCAACGATCCTTTCCCTTGCTCTCACTGGGGGTGTCGTCATAGTTTTTCTTGTGTTTTGGGAAGAAACACCTTTGCCGAATGCTTGGAATCCTAGGACCTCGTTGAGAGTTCAGGATCCTATTACATCTATAACGGGGTTTAAGTTTTCACGAGCTCTACGGAATGGAGCCGCATGTACTATTGCTCTGAAGAGTGCCGGAAGCTACGTTGAATTACCCACTAAGACAGATGGAGAATTGTGTGGGATAAAAGATCATATTCTATTAAGCGGCATTGGCAACATGTACGTTAAACCTGTCAATACGAGATGCCAAACTGCATTGAGAGTAGCGATGTGGACTGAACATGTGATACAGCCTGCTGCACAACGAAATTTGAATACATCGGTAATTGAGACGCATCATTTTTCTAGCTATAATTGTCGAGAAATTCGTGCGGTAAATAATAGCGGTACGAAACGGATGAGCACGCATGCAACCGCTGAAGCTATCGATATTCAGGGGTTTAGTTTTGCGGACGACACAAGAACGACTCTGCTTGAACATTGGGGGGACGGATCTGCTAAATCGAAATTCCTCAAAGAAGTACGAGATGGTGCATGTGATTGGTTTCGTGTGACGTTAAGCCCGGAATATAACAGCCTTCATGCCGATCATTTTCACTTGCAGCATACTGGTTGGGGGCTCTGTCGATAGGCGTTATGCTTAATTATGCCAAAACATTGGGAAAATTCCCCTTTTTTTTAAGATCTCGGGGTTCTATCCTAACGCGCAAGGCCTGAGAGCATGGTCGGTCCAAGTTGGGAGAATTTCTATGGGCAAACGGGACGATTTGATCGCGCAATATGCGGATGACCTCAAAAACAAATGTGGTATGACGCCGGATATGGATTTGTTGACGAAAGTCACAATCGGCTGCGGACCAGCGATTTACAATGCAGATGCCTCCACTGTGGCAGGCTCGCAAGCTTCCGAGTTGGAAACTGTTAAAAATAACTTCCTTATAAAGAAGTTGGGTCTCGCAGATGGGCCACAGCTAATGGAAGCCATCAATTCTGTTATCGAAGTATACGGTCGTTCTGAACGTAACAAATACCGTGCAGTTGTTTATTACATGCTGACTAAGCATTTTGGTAAAGAATCTGTTTACGGTTAATACTAAAGATTTTATTTAGAGGTCCGCTTGGTTAAGCGGGCCTTTATTTTTTTATCGGTTTTTGAAACAGTCGGAAATTGAATTGTTTAGCGAAAACGGATATCAATTTCTTATCAGGCCAGTATGGCCAGAACCGAAATCATATACGTGTGTGGTGGCTATGGGAGCGCACGGGGTGAAAGAAGGGTTCTGGCTTGTGTCCAGAGCCCTTCTTTTTAAAATATCATCAATACCGCACCCATAAGGGCGCAACCGATTGTCGCATATCCTCCATCGATGAACAGCAAAGTGGGTGGCTTTCCTGTGAACCCATAGAATGTGGCAATCCACGGTGTGATAAGGAATAGCCCAATTCCAATGCCTGCGATTGTGCCCTCCCCGAAGGTATCAATGCCACTTAAAGAATAAACGTGACGCATCATACCTGCGACTAAAAGTGCCCCTAGAAAGCTAGTGATATAGGGGAGAGGAGAAGAACGATTGGCTGGCTTGCCGCCCTCATCAAGCTTTACGCCGGATGCTGCTATCCAAAGCTTTGCCAAAGACATGTACCAGACTGCACCAAATGCAAAATTCGCGATAGCAGCTAGAATAACACTCAAAAGACCCATTTATCTTACCTCATCCTAAAACCATGATCCTAGGATCTAGGATGCCGCAATTTCAATAATTCTCCAAATCAGAAATTCCACCAAGCTCGCAAATAATCTCCCATTCTTTGCTTTGAACCGGTTGAACGGACAATCTTGAATTTCGGACCAAGATCATGTCGTCCAATCGTCCATCTGTTTTAATAGTCTCTAGGGTAATGGCCGTTTGGAAGGGCACGACCGCAGCGATATCAACACATTCCCAGCGGTCGTCGTTAGATGTACTGTCTGCATGGGCCTCAGCAATAACACGAACGATCCCGACAATCGCCTTTTCAGATTGAGAATGATAGAAAAACCCAAGATCTCCAATCTTCATTTCACGCATGAAATTGCGCGCTTGGTAGTTGCGCACACCATCCCATTCTTCACCAACGGCTCCCTTTTCGGCTTGGTTATTCCAGCTCCAGGTTGCGGGCTCAGATTTGAAAAGCCAAAAGGCCATTATCCAATCACTCTGTTCCAGGGCATCAGAGTGACGCTTTTGAACAGGCCGGCTTGTCCGTAAGGGTCATTTTCGACCCAGTCATGTGCCGCTTTCATATCGGCAACATCCAATATAATAAGGGAACCACACATATCACCAGCTTCATCAAGAAACGGACCTGCTTGCTGAACCGCATCCCCCGTTTTTAGATAAGCGACATGGGCATCTCGGTTTGCTTTGCGTAGCTCGAGTGCGCCGTCTTTGTCATAGGCCATCAAGGCAATTAACATCTTATTCCTCCTTCAGGGGTCGTGATAAAAGATAGTCCATTTCATCGCGCACGGTCGATTGATTTTTCACTATTGCAGCGATGCTTTGGGTTATGGGCATATCGAGGTTGTGCTGTTGACAAAGGGTTTGGACCGCAAGGGAGGTTGCCGCGCCTTCAACAGTTGTGGTCTGGTCGAAAGGTTGCTCGGCACCTAATGCAAAGCCATAGCGATAGTTGCGCGACAACTCTGAGGTACATGTCAACACAAGGTCTCCAAACCCGGATAATCCAGCTAAGGTCTGCGGTTTCGCGCCGAAGTGAATTGCGAAACGATGCATTTCCGCGAAACCGCGGGTCATTAATGCAGCACGGGCGCTGTCGCCTAGTTTCGCTCCAATAACAGCTCCACATGCGATTGCTATTACGTTCTTCAAAGCACCACCAAGTTGCGCACCGACAACGTCGGTGCTGCGATAGAGCCGCAAGGTTGGGGTTGACAATTTAGCCTGTAAATCCGCCCCTATAGCTTCATCTTTACAGGCGATACTCAAGGCCGTGGGAAGGCCGCGCGCAATATCGGCTGCAAAGCTTGGACCAGTCACGATGGCGGCCGACGCACTTGGAACGAGGCGTGAAATAAGGTCGATAGGGCCTTCGCCGGTTGTACGATCCACGCCTTTGCTGCAAGCCACCAATTGTTTGCCAATCAGGAACGCAGCGTTCTCTTGTAAAAATCCTGCTAGGAGCTGAAGTGGGACAGCTATTAAGATGATATCATTCTGTACAGTTTCTTGGAGTGAAGATGTTACTGCCAAAGTAGAAGGGAACGGCGCTCCAGCTAACCGGCGCACGTTTTCACGCTTAGACTGCATATCTATGACGTGATCTGAATCTCTTGCCCATAAAACAACAGTCGATTTCTGCGCCAATGCGATCGCGAGGCTCGTTCCAAATGCGCCGGCTCCTAAAACGGAAACGCTCATGCTTTGGCTCCTTTCTTCCCATGACCCAACATCGTTGGGCTGGAGGTGTCCAGCGGCATTCGGGGTTTCGCGGATAACCCCATGTCATCGGGCAGTCGGTCAGGCATTTGTGCTAAAGCAGCATAAGCGATCATTGCAGCATTATCAGTGCACAAAGCCAATGGCGGTGCGGCAAAGCCCACAGCCATTTCATCGCAAACGCGTTTGAGTTCTGAGCGAATAGTATAGTTTGCAGCTACTCCTCCAGCGACACAAAGTGTGGGGTTTTGTGGCGACAATTTTAGGTACTCGCGCAATGCACGACGGCTCTTTTCGGCCAAAACATCGGCCACAGCTGCTTGGAAGCCGGCTGCTAAATCTGCTTGGTCCTGAGGCGTTAAACCGATCCTTTCGCTAATAATGGCATCGCGTGTACGCAAAGCTGCTGTCTTCAAGCCTGAGAATGACATGTCACAATCGTTACGATCTAGGAGCGGGCGCGGTAACTTGAATCTTTTAGAGTCCCCGTTTTTGGCGGCGTTCTCGATTGCTGGCCCCCCGGGTTGTGCTAAGCCAATTAAGCGCGCGACTTTGTCAAATGCTTCGCCTGGTGCGTCGTCAATTGTGCCCCCCAAACGCCGGAACTCATGAGGGTTGGATGCGATTAGAAACTGGCAATGACCACCCGAGACCAAGAGCATGAGATATGGAAATTTAGTGCCGTCGGTCAACCGAGGAGTCAGGGCATGACCTGCCAAATGGTTAACGCCATAAAGTGGCTTGCCGGTGGCTGCCGCCATGCCTTTCGCCAGCATAACACCCGAAACGACACCCCCGATCAACCCGGGACCCGCTGTTACAGCTATACCGTCGATATCTTGTAGCGTTAGGTCTGCCTGAACTAGAGCTTGCCGTACAGTTACATCAAGTTTCTCGACATGTGCGCGGGCTGCAATTTCTGGGACGACGCCGCCAAAAGCTGCGTGCAAATTGGTCTGGCCGACAACGATAGAAGAGAGCACCTCTCCGGTGCCACCTGGGCAACCGTGAACGATTGCAGCTGCTGTATCATCACAACTGCTTTCAATTCCTAGGATGTTTAGCTTTTTGGGCACGCGCAGCTCCATTGCGTCGACTTCCTACACGAGGTAACATTCTAAATCGTGGCAAACAATGCAAAGCACTCACAGATCAATCTACTTTTAACCCGCCCAAAAGCTGGAGCCGAGGCGTTCTGGAACGCTTTGGGCTCTGAGACACAAACTTTCGTCACTCCAATTTTTAGTCCCTTGCTTAAAATTGTAGCACTTCATCCAAACCTTAAAAAATTAGACTCTGTGATTTTCTCGTCGGTGAATGGCGTGATCCATAGCCCAAAAGGTGATGGTAAGATTGCATATTGCGTTGGGGCAATGACAACCAAAGCTGCAGATAAGGCGGGTTGGGAGGCGGTTCAATTAGGCGACACTGCGGACCAATTGGTCAATAAAATGCAGAGGATGACAATTTCTACGCCACTTACCCATCTTTGTGGCAAACATACGCGCGGTAATATCGCCCAGCGTTTAATGGATGCCGGTCGGTCGACTCTGCAAATTGCTGTTTATGATCAGAAGAAAATCCAATTAAATAGGCAAGCTCGTGAGGTGCAGGATTCAAATTTCCCCTTGCTGGTGCCTTTATTTTCCCCTCGAACTGCGAGTAATTTTGCGGAACAAAATAAGGGGAGCGCTCCGCTTCATCTTATAGCGCTTAGTCAAGATGTTGCGGATGAAGTGAAAGAATTATCGAACAAGTCGTTATCTGTCGCGGCATCTCCCACTAGGGTAGCAATGATCGATTTAGTTCAAAATGTAACAAGGCAGGTGGCCTTGGGTTGAGGGGCAAGGCGCTCACGCGTAGAGTGCGGAAAATATTAAAAATTCCGATCAGATTCGGGAGGGTGATTGTGTGGCTAAGAAAAAGAAACCTAGTGTAAATAAAAAGATCGTTGAAGTAGAAGAA
>JALZUL010000245.1 GCA_023301665.1 Ascidiaceihabitans sp. | reverse complement strand
GCGTCAAGCGTGTCAGGCACAGCATTGCGAGGCTTGGAACGGTCATACTTGATGTCTGCGGCACCATCGATGGTGATCAGCAATGGGTTCAAATCCAGATCATCAAGATGCGCAGAGCCACGTGAAACCTGTGCAAGTAGATCTGCACGTCCAATCACATCGTCCATGCTGCGCGCACCGATAGAGGCCAGCAACTCGCGCACTTCTTGTGCGTAGAATGTGATCAGGTTCACCACTTTGTCCGCATTGCCTGTGAACTTGTCACGTAGCGATTCGTCTTGTGTACAGACACCAACAGGGCATGTGTTGGACTGACACTGACGTACCATGATGCAGCCCATCGCGATCAATGCCGCGGTGCCGATGCCGTATTCTTCAGCACCCAACATCGCTGCCATGACAACGTCACGACCCGTGCGCAAACCACCATCGGTGCGCAGAGTGACCCGCTCACGAAGGTTGTTCATAGACAGAACTTGGTGCGCCTCGGTCAGGCCCATTTCCCACGGTAGACCCGCATATTTGATCGAGGTCGCAGGGGATGCCCCTGTCCCGCCGTTGTGACCAGAGATCAGGATCACATCGGCCTTCGCCTTTGCAACACCTGCCGCAATTGTGCCAACGCCGGAAGACGCCACCAATTTTACGGTCACTTTACAACGTGGGTTGATCTGCTTGAGGTCATAGATCAGCTGCGCCAAATCCTCGATCGAGTAGATATCGTGGTGTGGCGGAGGTGAGATCAATGTCACGCCTTTGGTCGAGTGACGCAGGCGTGCGATCAGATCGGTGACTTTCATCCCCGGAAGCTGTCCGCCCTCACCCGGTTTCGCACCTTGGGCAACTTTGATTTCAAGCTCTTCACATTGGTTCAGGTACTCGGCAGTAACGCCGAAACGACCAGACGCAACCTGTTTGATCTTTGCAGATGGGTTGTCACCATTTGCTTCTGGCACGAAGTGTGCTGGATCTTCGCCACCTTCACCAGAGTCAGACTTGGCACCGATGCGGTTCATCGCAACGTTTAGGGTCTTGTGCGCTTCTGGAGACAAAGCACCCAAAGACATGCCCGGTGTTACAAAGCGCTTGCGGATAGAGGTGATGCTTTCCACCTCTTCCAATGGGATCGCTTTGCCCAATGGCTTGATGTCGAGCAGGTCACGCAAGTGGATTGGCGGGTTGCTTTGCATCTTGGCAGAGTACTGCTTCCACATCTCAAATGAGGCTCTATTGCAGGCCATTTGCAGCATATGCATAGATGTAGCTTCCCACGCGTGGGTCTCACCAGACTTGCGGGATTTGTAGAAACCACCGATGGGCAGGACATTGCTGCCGTCCCACCCTTGGGCGTGAACCTCTTCGGCTTTGCGCTGGATACCAGAAACACCGATGCCGGAAATACGGCTGGTCATGCCCGGGAAGAATTCCGCACACATGGCGCGTGATAGGCCAACTGCTTCAAAGTTCAGACCACCGCGATAGGATGAGATCACAGAGATGCCCATCTTTGCCATGATCTTAAGCAAACCTTGGTCAATCGCGTCACGGTAGCGTTTGATGGCCACTGTCAAAGAGCAATCAAGCAAGTTGCGCTCGATCCGCTCTGCCAATGAATCCTCGGCCAAATAAGCGTTCACAACAGTTGCGCCGCAACCGATGAGGACTGCAAAGTAATGCGGATCAACGCATTCTGCTGAACGGACGTTCAATGAGCAGAAGGTGCGCAAACCTTTGCGGGTCAGGTGGCTGTGCACTGCTGACGTTGCAAGGATCATCGGCATAGCAACACGATCTGCGCTGCTATTTTGATCTGTCAGCACGATGTGCCCAGCACCTGAGCGCACGGCGTCTTCTGCTTCGGCTCTAACACGAGCCAAATTGCTGTTAAGCGTGCCCTCACCAGCTTCAAAGGTACAGTCGATAGTCGCAAGATCAGAGTTGAACAAAGAGGTCAGTTCATCCCACTGCGCGTTGCCAACAAACGGGCTGTCTAGCGTCAAGATTTCGGTCTGCGCGCTGCTTTCATCCAATACGTTCTTGAGGTTCCCAAAACGGGTCTTCAAGCTCATCACACGGAATTCGCGCAAGCTGTCGATTGGAGGGTTTGTAACCTGAGAAAAGTTCTGGCGGAAAAAGTGGCTCAGCGGGCGGTACTTGTTAGACAAAACCGCTGATGGGGTGTCGTCACCCATAGACGCCAAAGTTTCTTTACCGTCCTCGGCCATTGGCGCAAGAATTTGTTCCAGCTCTTCGATGGTATAGCCAGCCGCGATTTGACGACGGCGCAGTTCTTCACCTGTAAACAGTGGCTTTTCTTCGACCTTGGCCAGTTCGACATCTAGATCTTTGATCCGCTCAACCCATTCGCCAAATGGACGGGCTGCTGAGAGCTGATCCTTGATTTCTGTGTCGTGGTAAAGCTTGCCCTCTTTCATATCGACGGCCAGAATTTGCCCCGGACCAAGCGCGCCTTTTTCGAGAACGCGTGCCTCATCAAGCGGAACCATGCCCGCTTCTGAACCTGCGATTACCAAGCCGTCGTTTGTTACCACATAGCGCATTGGGCGCAGGCCGTTGCGGTCAAGACCTGCGCAAACCCAACGCCCATCGGTCATCGCCAAAGCCGCCGGGCCATCCCATGGTTCCATCACTGAGTTGCAGTAAGAATACATATCGCGCCATGCCTGTGGCAATTCAATCGCCTGCTTGGACCAGCTTTCTGGAACCAACATGGTTTTCGCCATCGGTGCGTTGCGCCCTGCGCGCACAAGCATTTCAAACACAGCATCAAGTGCGGCAGAGTCAGAAGACCCAGAAGCCACAATCGGTTTGATGTCGTCGGCCATGTCGCCAAACACATCAGACGCCATGCGGATCTCGTGGCTTTTCATCCAGTTCAGGTTGCCCTTGAGCGTGTTGATCTCACCATTGTGAGCCAACATGCGGAAAGGTTGCGCCAACCACCATTGTGGGAAAGTGTTGGTGGAATAGCGCTGGTGATAAATCGCGAATGCGGATTCAAAGCGCGGGTCCATTAGATCAGGGAAGAATTCGGCAACCTGTTCGGCCAGCATCATCCCTTTGTAGATGATCGAACGGCAAGACAATGACGCGATATAAAGCGCGTTGATACCCGCAGCTGTCGCGGCTTTTTCGATGCGACGGCGGATCACATATAGCTCGCGCTCGAATGTATCCTCGTCCACGCCTTTTGAGTTCGAGATCAAGATTTGCTCAATCTCAGGACGGGTCGCGTTGGCTTTTTCACCCAAGCATTCGACGTTTACCGGAACGTGGCGCCAGCCGTAGATATAGTAGCCCATGCGCAATACTTCGGACTCAACGATTGTCCGGCAGGTTTCTTGAGCGCCAAAATTGGTGCGCGGCAAGAATACTTGGCCAACAGCAATCATCTTGTCTTTGTCTGGTTTGTGGCCGGTACGTTCGATTTGATCGTAAAAGAAAGGTGCCGGAATTTGAACGTGGATACCCGCGCCGTCGCCGGTTTTGCCATCGGCATCAACCGCACCGCGGTGCCAGATAGCTTTCAAAGCCGCGATGCCGTTTTCCACAACTGAACGTGTGGGCTTCCCATCGACAGAAACCACCAAGCCAACACCGCAGGAAGAGTGCTCTTCTTCCTCGGAATAAAGACCGTTTTCGGCCATGAACGTGCGCTTTGCTTCTTCGGCGCGTACCCATTCTGCATCATACTTGGTCATTCTGTGTCTCCTTCTTCGGGCGCAAACAACGCCATTGTCTCGGTGGTGGTCATCTTGCGATGATCCCCTGCCAACGCGTACCCGTCTGGGGCTGCGTCAGCGAAAAATTCTAATTTCAACGGGGCGTCGCCCGCATTCTCGAATAGGCCAGCTGACAAGTTGCGCACGCCGTTACCGGTGGTGGCGTACCAAAGTGTCGAACCGCAAACTTCGCAGAAACCACGTTCTGCCCAATCCGAGGATTGGTAAGA
Organism: Ascidiaceihabitans sp.; assembly: GCA_023301665.1. Classification (GTDB taxonomy): domain Bacteria; phylum Pseudomonadota; class Alphaproteobacteria; order Rhodobacterales; family Rhodobacteraceae; genus Ascidiaceihabitans. Next base: position 5,022 of record JALZUL010000245.1, on the reverse strand, counting down.
TTTGGCAGGACCCTCAACTGCGATGTCTGTTGCCGGAAGCGACATGAACATCGAGCTGGTGTGACGACGGCACATATCGCAATGACACGCACGTACGATTGGTTTGGTTACAGTTGCTTTAACTGTCACCGCGCCGCACATGCATTGGCCATCCAATATTTTGCTGTCTTGTGTCACTTGGGTCTGCACCTCTGACCTTAACTGTTTCAACGTCTGTCGGCGAAACCGACAAAAAACCTACGCAATACCGACGTAATACCGACGTCGATTTTGCTGTGTTTATTCTGCTGCAACCTGCGTTGGTGCAGCCAAATCAGACAGGATTGCCTCAGCGCAGTCACGACCATCTTTGATCGCCCAAACCACGAGGGACGCGCCGCGCACGATATCACCGACCGCGTAAACACCATCCATCGACGTTTTGCCTGTTGAGTATTCCGTAAGGACAGTGCCCCAACGGCTTACTGGAAGATCAGGTTCGTTCCAAAGCGTTGGCAGTGCTTCAGGTGAGAAGCCCAGCGCCATGATGACGATGTCTGCGTCTTCAACGTAGTCTGCGCCTTCGATAACTTCAGGTGCCTGGCGACCAGTTGCATCTGGTGCACCAAGGCGCATTTTTTGCACCATCACGCCACTGACGTTGTCGCCCGATACGACAAACCCTTTTGGCGCGCTGAGCCATTCAAAAACCACGCCCTCTTCTTCGGCGTTTTGGACTTCGCGTTGTGAACCGGGCATGTTCGCACGGTCACGACGATAAAGGCATTTAACAGAGGTTGCGCCCTGACGGATCGAGGTACGCACGCAGTCCATTGCAGTGTCACCACCGCCAATCACCACAACACGTTTGCCAGCGGCGTTCAAATCGCCGTTGTCAAATTCTGGAACCGCGTCGCCAAAGCTTTTGCGGTTGCTGGCAGTAAGGAAATCGATCGCCTTAAGAACGCCTTTGGATTCGGAACCCTCAGAACCCAGATCGCGGCTTTTATAAACGCCAGTTGCGATAATGATCGCATCGTGTTTGGCGCGTAGGTCGGCAAAGCTGACATCTTCGCCAACTGTTGTGTTCAATTCAAACTTAACGCCGCCTTTTTCAAGTTGGTCATTGCGGCGCACAACCACGTCTTTTTCAAGCTTGAAGCCTGGGATGCCATAGGTCAGCAAACCGCCGGCGCGGTCGTAACGGTCATAGACTGTCACTTGGATACCCGCACGGCGCAGAACGTCGGCCGCAGCCAAGCCACCAGGGCCTGCACCAATGATACCAACGCTTTCAGCACGTTCTACTTTGGGAGAGATCGGTAGAACCCAACCCTGCTCCCACGCAGTGTCGGTGACGTATTTTTCAACTGCGCCAATGGTAACTGTGCCATGTCCGGACCCTTCGATGACACAGTTGCCTTCGCACAGGCGGTCCTGTGGGCAGATGCGTCCGCAAATTTCAGGGAATGTATTCGTGGCTTGAGAAACCTCGTAGGCTTCTTGCAGGCGACCCTCGGCTGTAAGGCGAAGCCAATCTGGGATGTTGTTGTGCAAAGGGCAGTGGCTTTGGCAATACGGCACACCGCACTGACTACAGCGGCTTGATTGCTCTTGCGCTTTGGCCGTTGCGAATTCTGAATAAATTTCATCAAAGTCGACACGACGGGTTTCCGCCTCACGCTTTTGCGGCATGTCGCGTTCGATGTTTATGAATTTCAGCATCGGTTGTTTGGCCATGGTACCCTCGGACTTAGAATCTTGAGTGTCAGCCCATAAATCAGAACTATTCTAATTAAAAGTCAATAATGCTGACCTATATGGGGTAAATATCGGGTCTGCATGATTTTTCTCACACTTTTTTGCCAAATTTGCATCCGATACGGACCTAACTTAAACTTTCCCTTTATTTTGCCGTTCCTGTATCACTGTCCGAGAATTACGGATTAACCATGACATGACTCTTTTTCACTTACTTATACTTGCCGTGATTCAAGGCCTAACTGAGTTTCTGCCTGTTAGTTCATCAGGGCACCTTATCCTTTTGCCATCTTTAACGGGCGTACCAGATCAGGGTTTGGAAATTGATGTCGCGGTTCATATGGGCACCCTGTTTGCTGTGGTTCTGTATTTCTGGGCTGATGTCAGGCAAGCCTTAGTCGGTTGTACCCGATTGATGCGTGGTCGCGTTGATACCCCAGGCGCTCGAATTGCTCTTTTTCTCTTTCTGGCTACGATACCAGTTATTCTTGCGGGCTTGATCCTAAAGGTCACTGGATGGAACGAACTTTTGCGCAATCCATCAGTGATTGGGTGGAGCATGCTGATTTTTGGTCTCGTGCTTTACTGGGCCGATCGAACTGGATTACACGACAAAAAAGACAAAGATTGGAACACCAAAGACGCCGTGATGATGGGTTTCGCACAGGTCTTGGCGCTGATCCCCGGCACGTCCCGCTCAGGTATAACCATCACCGCAGCCAGAAAACTAGGCTATGCGCGCGAGGATGGCGCAAAGCTCGCGATGCTCATGTCGATCCCTACGATCTTGGCATCAGGAGTGTTATTAGGTGCAGATGTTGCAGATCAAGCCAATTGGGCCATGGCACGTGATTGCGCCATTGCGGCTGCATTCGCGTTTGTCTCTGCCTTACTCGCCTTATTTCTGATGATGCGCTTATTGCGCAGCGTCAGCTTCACACCATACGTGATTTATCGCGTGATTTTGGGGATCGGCTTGATCCTTTGGGCCGGCGCTTAAATAATATTGTTTTAACCTGCGCTTATGCGCGCAGGTTCTTAGCGCTTTCTTTGATCGCATCGTACTGCCCTGACGGGCGGAAACGCCATAGGTAATCTGGTAAGATCACCTTCATCGCGACCGGCTCAATCCCAAGATCTGCCAAGCCTTTAGCATCTTGTGCAACCACGTTGTCAACGCGCAAGCTTTTAACTTGATCACCTGTCAACAATACTGGCGCGATCCCCAAGGAAAGCTTGCCGCCCAGCTCAAAGAAGAACGCCATAATACGCGCGGCAAAGAACGGTATGTTCAACACAAGACGACGACGACGGATAACACCCAACATTGACTGCATCAGTTCACGCATACTTGCGATATCAGGGCCACCAAGCTCGTATACACCAGCAGCAACATCAGTGGTAAGAGCGACCTCAGCTGCTTTGGCGACATCATCCACATGAACAGGTTGGAATTTGGTGTCAGCGCCAGCGATTGGTAGAACTGGGCCAAAACGGGTCATGCCGGCAAAGCGGTTGAAGAATTCATCTTCTGTGCCGAATACAATTGAAGGGCGCAGGATAATGACATCAGGCATGTGCTCTAGCACGCCAGCTTCACCTTGCGCTTTTGTCTGGGAGTATTCGCTTTCCGCTTCGGCATCAGCACCGATGGCCGAGATATGGACCATCTTGGCAATGCCTTGTTCCGCTGCAAGACGTGCGACGCGTGTCGCGCCTTCGGCTTGAACGGCCTCAAAGGTGTTTTTACCGCTGCGCGCCAATATGCCCACGCAGTTCACAACCGCGTCGGATCCAGCCATTACTGAAGCGACGGATGCATCATCACGGATGTTACACAAAACCGGTTCGACTTGTCCGACCGTACCGTAAGGTTTGACATACATCGCCTCGTTTGGACGGCGCACGGCAACGCGCACACGCCAACCTGCTTTCGCCATTCGACGAGCGATATAGCGACCAACAAAACCCGAACCGCCATAGATTGTGACCAATTTGGACATACGTGTGCTCCTGCTTGAACATTAATTGGGTGATGATGTACCGCTCAGCGCTCTTTCAAACAAGGAGGTAATTCACCGCTTCCCCTATGTTTGATCGAACCCGACTATGATTAGAGCAGTTTGACCCCAAAACCTCTAGAAAAGGCAAACAGAATCCATTTGACACCTTAAGATTGCAAGATTACATCGACGCCAACACCTGTGCCCAGGTGGCGGAATGGTAGACGCGCTAGCTTCAGGTGCTAGTGTCCTTATGGACGTGGAGGTTCGAGTCCTCTTCTGGGCACCATTTATATAAATTTTATCTATTTATATCAGTAAATTAATGCACCACCTCAAGTCACAGCCCCATCAATAGCCCCATCAGTATAACTTGATACCTCACAACACCTTGGCGTTACAGATTTACGAAATACTGCGCATCTTCATTGCAACTGGGCATATGATTTTACACCACAAAGGTTTGCAATTTAAAATGGTAGCTCACTTGAGGACCCTGCGGCTACCGTGTGGTGTGAAGTCTTTTTAATTAAATCTCGATATTCCAGCTCACGCTAAGGCCCGCAACATTACCATTTGGCTTAAGGGGTCGGATAGAACGCGAACGGCCCCTACCTGCCATTCGCAGGCCATCGCATCGCTGCGTTGCAGTTGCCCTGAAGCGGACATTGGTAACGGAGCGCAGCATTTTTGCGGGGCCAATGATTGCAATGCGGACATGGCCGACGCAAGTCAGTTCAGAAACGGTCGCGGATTTGCAACTTGGTTAGGTTTAAACTCACTCAATCGATCAAGTAGTGGCATTCTCGACTAAGGCAAAAGAAGGCGTCTCCGGAGCGTGCTGACCTGTGAGCGCGAGCTCTGCTTAAACGAAAAAGCAGCGACAGATTAAATAGTTTGGCGATGGGGTCGCGTGGCCCATGATGAATAGAACCGACTACCACCCTAAACGATATACCCGCTAGCTCAGTTTGAACCCTCATTCATGGCCTGAAACACCTGCATAATTGGTCCAAGCAATTCCATATTTGGCTCTGTGGAATTGGCCTCCACTTGCTTGATGTAGACCCGACACATAATGCCCATCCATTGGGCAAAAGCCTGTGGTTGTTGCAGGAAAGAGCGGCTGAGCGTTTTCACAGCCTCTTCGGCCAGTTTCAGCGCCTCTTCCCGGCGGCCCAGATGGCTGAGCATGTTCGCCAGGGTGTTGAGGGAACCCGCGAGGTCAGGCGTAAACGCATCGGGGCGTGAGGCGGCAAGCTGGCGATAAAGCGCCACA